>CAMNJK010000201.1 GCA_946541435.1 uncultured Bacillota bacterium | reverse complement strand
GCGATGGTCAGCAGGAGCCGTTTCATTTGGCTTCTCCATGATCGGCAGCAGCGCCGGCCGTCCCGGCTGCTGTTCCGGCTTTCTCCTCCGCTGTTCCGGCTTCCCCGGCCGGCAGCTGCCCAGGATCCTCCAGCAGGTCAGCGGGGTCTCCGTCCGCGGAGTTCAGTGCTCTCGCGCGGATCCGCGCTTCCTGAAGCTTCTTTCTGGCTTCTTCCACCTGCTGTCTGGCCTCTTCGGTTCCGGTCCTGGCCAGCTCTGCCTCCGCGGCTGCCAGAGCTTTTCTGGCCCTGCGGCGGATCCGGGCCGCCTTGCCGGCGGCATCATAGAGCTCGATGGCATGATCGATATCACCATCGTACTTGAGCTGCCCTTTGACCAGATAGATGCCCCGCTTACAGAACTGCCGGGCTGTATTTGTAGAGTGGGTAACGAAAAGCAGGGTAACATTATCCTTTTCGATGATCTCATTGACCTTGTCCAGGCATTTGCTGCGGAATTCCTTATCGCCCACGCTCAGCGCTTCGTCCACGATCAGGATCTCAGGCCGGATGTTTACATTCACGGCGAATCCCAGACGGGAACGCATGCCGGAGGAATAGGTCCGCACCGGCTGGTCGATGTACTCGCCGATATCGGCGAAGTCCACGATCTCCGGTTCCAGTTCTTCGATCTCTTCGTCCTTCAGTCCGCTGAGCTGCCCTTTCAGGCGGATGTTCTCACGGCCTGTCATCTCCGGGTCAAACCCGGAGGTCAGTTCCAGCAATGCGCTGACCCGGCCGTTGACAGTGATCTCGCCGGAATTGGGATAGGAAACTCCGGTGATCATCTTCAGGATGGTGGACTTACCTGCTCCGTTGCGGCCGAAGAAGGCCACCGTCTCGCCCCGCTCCACCTGGAAGGTAACGTCGCTGACTGCCTGCATCTCCTGGTAAGGGACATGCTTGGAGAAGACGCCGAAGAGCCGCTGCTTGTCGTTCTTGTACAGCTTATATCTTTTTGTAACGTGATTGAAATCGATAACGATGTCTTTCTTCATAGGTCTCTCCAGCTTTTACAGTACATCCGGAATCTCATGGATCAGCTTGCGGTAGCTCCAGACAGCCAGCAGGAATGTGAAGATGAACATTCCGATGAAAATAGCCAGCTGCAGGGGTTCCTCCCAGAACCAGGTTTTGTAGATGAAACAGTTCCGGTAACCGGTGCAGATGTAGGTGACCGGGTTGAAATACAGGATCTTCTGCATCCATTCATATTTGATGGTGTTCACATCCCAGAGGATGCCGGACATCCAGAACACCGGCTGCTTCAGGGCTTTCACCAGATTCAGGAAGTCCCGGCTCATGGCGCCCAGCATGGCGGCGAACAGGGACCAGACGATGAATCCCATGGTCATGAGCAGCATGTAAAAGGGAAGCTGGATCCAGTAAATGGTCGGATAATGACCTGTTGCGATGAAGATCGCGATCACGATGATCAGCAGTCCGATGTGGATCACCAACGTCGACAGATTGACGAAGGTTGGAATGGTGGAGACCGGGAACTTCATCTTGGTCACCAGAAAGCGGTATTTTCGGATGGCATTGGCCCCGCCGGTCAGCATATCGCCCATATAGAACCAGGCGATGAAGCCGGGGATCATCCAGAGAATGAAGGGAAAACCTTCCACGCTGCCGCTGAATCTGAGACCGAAGGTGAAGGCGAACCAGAAGACCGCGATGGTCATGGTGGGCTTGATCAGCGCCCAGGACCAGCCCAGGGCCGCGCCGCTGTAGGTCTTCGAGAGGTCCGATTTCGCCAGCTTCAGGATCTGTCCGCGCCACTCGATATGTTCATTGATTATTGTCCTGATGGTTGACATTCAGTGCTCCTGTATAACAAAACGATAGCACCACAGGATCCCGCTCCCCGCGGGATCCCGTGATGCCTGTGCTTCTTATTCGATGTTCAACGCAGTCTGTCCCATTAATAGACCATGATCTTGGTTCCCGTGGGAACATTGTGATAGATCCATCCTGCGTTTTCGTCTCTGTTGCGGACGCAGCCGCCGGACTTGATCTGGCCCAGATATCTGGTCCAGTCATATCCTGCCACGCTGGCGGGCTTGATGCCGTGGAGCGCGTTCAGCGTAGAGAAGCAGTTCCAGTAATCCGTGCTGTGACGGTAGCGGATCTTCTTCCACAGCTCCTTGTTGCCGTTGGGTGACGGGGTGTTCTTGTCACCGGAAGAGCAATCCCAGTGCCTGATGCACTTCCACTTGTTGCCGGACTTCTTGAATGCGTAAACATGCTGGGTGTAGGTGCTGACCCAGATGAAATAATTCTTTGATGTGGATTTGGGCCGCGCATATTTCAGCCGTTCGTGATTGATGAAGTATTCCGCTTCTTTCTTGGTGTAGTCGGAATTCTTGGATCTCAGATAATCCGCGTCTGTGGCGTAGCAACGCGCGTTGTTCATCCGGAAACGGGCATTCTTCTTGGTGAAGTAGTAGCAGCCCGCGCCATATCCATCCGTCACGATCTTATCGCCGGAATGGATGGTCAGACTCTTGTGGGATCCGTCACGAGCGTACAGTGTTGTCCCGGCCGTAACTTTGCAGGTGATCCGCAGTTTGCTGACGCATTTATGCTTGATGGTCCTGGCCTTGGATACCTGGTAGACCTGTTTGCCGATCTTGACCTGACCCGGGCCGGGCTCAGTCACACCGTCCACATATTTGGCCGCGTAGACCTTATAGGTGTACTTCTTATAGATCTTGACCGTACCCTTGTTGCAGTTTTCCCACATGGGGTGCTTCGAGATCTTGTCCCACTTTTTCTTGTAGGACTTCAGGCTGTACAGGTCTCTGGGCCAGTAGGCGCCCTGCTTCTTGGAGCCCCATTTCTGGTCGGTCCGCATAACAAGGTAAGTGTCCGCGCCTTCTACAGGATCCCATGTCAGTGTGACGGATTCAAATCCGGACATGGCCTCCAGATTCTTGATCTTGCCCAGATCCGGCAGTTTATCCACAATCCGGAATTCCTCAGTGACAGTGCCGGTGAAGCCGCTGCCTTCGATGGCGGTGATGATGGCCTTGGCCATCTTGGTCTCACCTGTGGTGGGGTTCGTGGTCAGTTCCACATTGTTCTCATAAGCCACCGTATAGTGAACGCCTTCCTGCAGGGGTTCTTCATCGTAAGTGATCTGCACATCCGGTTCCTTGGCGGTGCCGTCGTAGACCTGGTCATCGATGTCCTCGATCACCGCATCTTCCAGGCTGACGGTCTCAGGCTCTGAAATGATGAACTTGACCTTTCTGGTGCCGGTATAACCACTGCCTTCAACAGCTGTGATATCGATCTCAGCCTCCCCGCCTTCGGTGGATACTTCTATATTCTTGTCATAAGCCACC
>CAMNJK010000200.1 GCA_946541435.1 uncultured Bacillota bacterium | reverse complement strand
TGGGCGACAAGATCGCTACGCTGGTTTCCCTGTCCCTGACCCCGCTGGTCATCGAGGAGATCCATGAGATGAGACCGGCTATCGATCAGGTGGACATCACCGGTCAGGCGATCCTGTTCCAGAGCGGCATCTACGCCAAACTGCCGGAAGATATGCCCGAAGGACTGGCTCTGTCCGCACTGGATGTGGCGGGAGCACCGGCCCAGGCGGCCAAGCTGACCCGCCCGGGAGACACCGTGCTGGTCATCGGCGGCGGCGGCAAATCCGGACTGCTCTGCCTGTATGAAGCAAAGAAGATGGCAGGCGTTACCGGCAAGGTCATCTGCGCCGCAGGTTCCCAGAAGTCGGAAGACAGAGCGAGAAAACTGGATCTGGCGGATGAGTACTTCCACATGGATGCCACCGATGCTGTGGGCATGTATGAGAAGATCATGGAACTGACCGACGGCAAGCTCTGCGATGTCGTCATCAACTGCGTCAGCATCGAGAATACAGAGATGGGCTCCATCCTGGCCTGCAAGGACGATGGAATCGTATACTTCTTCTCCATGGCAACCAGCTTCACCAAGGCAGCCCTGGGCGCTGAAGGTGTCGGCAAGGATGTCAATATGATGATCGGAAATGGCTATACCAAGGGACACGCGGAAATTACTCTGCAGGTACTGAGAGAGCATCAGGGCCTGAGAGACCTGTTCGCCGAAATGTACGCGTAGGGCCCTTGGATGGCGCGGTCTGGCGCAGCAGGTGTCCGTGCTCCCCGGCTGGTACCGGGGACCGGCGCCTGCAAAACAGCGCCATAAGCAAAGCGCTTTGAGCAAAGCACCATAAGCGCAGGCGCCTTCAGCGAAGCGACTTGGGGAAACCCCTTGGCGATACGCCTCAGGCGCGGGAAAGAAATGAGATGAAAAGGCGGTCCGCCTCCCGGGCGGACCGGCGTATGGTAGGTAAGGTAAGGTGAGCGCGGAAGGCGGTGCCGGGAGGTCTGAGCCGGGATCCGGAATCCAGAGTCGAGGAGTCCGAAGTCCGGCTCCGGCTCCCCGGCCCGCGAGTACGCATTTGACGGGAGGTCACCATGGCTATCAGAAACAGAAAAGATATTCCGCTGTTCGCGGATGTGCCGGATGAAAAATGGAATGACTGGCGCTGGCAGGTCTCGAACCGCCTGAAAACGGTGGAGCAGATCAAACAGGTCATCAATCTGACACCGCAGGAAGAGGAAGATATTGAGAAAGTCATCGATGGTTTCCGGGTAGGGATCACGCCCTACTATGCGTCCCTGATGGATCCGGACGATCCCGGCTGCCCCATCAGAAGGCAGGCAGTGCCGGTCATCGAAGAGACCTATCGTTCGGAAGCGGACATGCTGGATCCGCTGCATGAGGATGAGGACTCCCCGGCGCCGGGACTGACCCACAGATATCCGGACCGGGTACTGTTCCTGATCACGGACCAGTGCGCCATGTACTGCAGACACTGCACCCGGAGAAGACTGGCCGGCGAGACCGACAGCTGCCGGGGCATGGAAGCCATCAATCAGTGCATCGAATACATCCGTAAGACCCCGGTGGTCAGAGACGTGCTCCTGTCCGGCGGCGACGCTCTCTGCGCGGATGACTATGTTCTGGAATACATCATATCCAAGCTGCGGGAGATCGATCACGTGGAGATCATTCGTCTGGGTTCCAGAGTCCCCGTGGTCATGCCCCAGCGGATCACAGATGAACTCTGCGACATGCTGAAGAAATATCATCCCATCTGGCTGAACACCCACTTCAACCATCCCAAGGAGATGACGCCGGAGGCCATGGAAGCGGTCCGGAAACTGGCGGATGCCGGTATTCCGCTGGGCAACCAGACCGTTCTGCTCAGGGGAGTCAACGATGACGTGCACGTCATGCGCAACCTGATGCATGAGCTGGTCAAGAACCGGATCCGGCCCTACTACATCTATCAGTGTGACCTGTCCCTGGGTATCGAGCACTTCCGGACACCGGTCTCAAAGGGCATCGAGATCATCGAGGGTCTGAGAGGACATACCTCCGGCTACGCGGTTCCCACCTTCGTGGTGGATGCTCCGGGCGGCGGCGGCAAGATCCCTGTCATGCCGCAGTACGTGATTTCCCAGACCCCCAACAAGGTGATCCTGCGCAACTACGAAGGCGTGATCACCACCTATACGGAACCGACGGGTCTGCCGCCGCTGCAGTGCAGCTACGAGAACTGCAAGCCCATCGCGGAGTACAAGTACGAAGGCGTGGCAGGACTGGAGCACGGCGAACGGCTTTCGCTGGAGCCCACCTTCCTGCTGCGGCATGAGCGGAACAAGAAATAGGCCGGAGCACGATTCGATGCAGAACTGATGTGATATACTGGACCTGATATGATATACGAATTATCACAGAAGTACAAAAGAATCGCCATCGTGGGCATGGCCAAGAACGCCGGCAAGACCACATCCCTCAACTACTTCCTCGAAGAAGCCATGGATGAGGCCATGACCGTGGGTGTGACGTCCACGGGCAGAGACGGCGAGCGCACGGATATCGTGACAGGCACAGACAAGCCAAGCATCTGGCTGGAGGAGGGGACCCTGGTGTCGGTGCCGGATCAGCTTTATGAACTGGCGGACGCAGGGCTCGAGATCCTGCGGCGGACGGAGTACGGGACGCCTTTGGGGCAGGTCCTCCTCTGCCGGGTGGCCAATTCCGGCTATGTGCAGGTGGCTGGCCCGGTGATCAACGCCCAGCACGATCGGCTCTGCGATGAGATGCTGGCGGCGGGCGCGGAGGTGGTCCTCATCGACGGCGCCATCGACCGGAAGAGCATCGCGGCCCCGGAGACCTCGGATGCCATCATTCTGAGCACCGGCGCGGTCATTTCCCGGCAGATGCAGACGGTGATCGAGGAGACCGCCCACACCGTGGGACTGTACCGGCTGCCGGAGCTTGAGAAGGGTCCGGCGCGGCATGCCCTGGAAGACCATCTGGCTCTGGAGCCCGAAGAGGAACGGATCCTGCTGCTGGAAAACGGCCAGGTCCATCCCCTGGACATCAGGACGGGACTCGGCGCAGGCCGGGTCCTGGCGCCCCGCATCGATCAGGCTGCAAAGGCTGGTCTGACGCATATTTTCATCCCGGGAGCATTCACACCGGGAGCCATCGACGGCATCGATCCCCGGGCTATGCGGCAGGTGACCTTCGTGCTCAGAGATCCGACGAAGATCTTTTTCGCGCCCCAGGTCTGGCGCAAGATGCAGAAATGGGGACTGCGGGTGGAGATGCTGGAGAGCATCAATGTGGCCGCGGTGACTGTGAATCCCACATCGCCCCTGGGCTACCGCTTCGACCAGCGGATGCTGGTGGAACGGATGCAGGATGCGATCCCGGATGTACCGGT
>CAMNJK010000199.1 GCA_946541435.1 uncultured Bacillota bacterium | reverse complement strand
ATTTTGCGGCAATTCATCCCGCCACTTGCAGAAGTGGGGGATTTCTTGCTTGTTTCATGTTAAAATAAGTCCATAGTTATATATGTAAGAAAACCGAGAGGTAACCAGGGTGAAGGAATCAATCAGACTGCCCCACGAACACGATGCGGGCTCTCACAGGATCATGGAGCATATGCCTCCCCAGGAGGATTTTCAGACCGTCGCGGCGCTGATGAAGCAGCTGGATGACCCCAGCCGCCTGCGGATCTTCTGGATCCTCTGCCATGTGGAGGAGTGCGTCACAGATATCGCAGCGATGACGGAGATGTCTTCTCCGGCGGTGTCCCACCATCTCCGGATCCTGAAAACCGGCGGCCTGATCGTCTCCCGCAGGGACGGCAGAGAAATGTACTACCGGGCCGCTGACACGGATCTGGCCCAGCGTCTCCATCATGCGGTGGAGAGCATTATGGAGATCACCTGCCCCGAAAATGAATGAGGTGATTACATGACTGAACTCGAAAAAGCACGGGAATTTTTTAAGAACGATGCCTTTGCCACCGACGCCACAGGCATCGAGATCACAGCGGTGGGCGACCATTATGCCAGGGTGGAGCTGGACCTTGATGAACGTCACTACAATGCCATCGGGGCCGTCATGGGCGGCGTCTACTTCACCATGTCCGATTTCGCCTTCGCCATCGCTTCCAACCGGAACGGCGAAGCCTGCGTGACCCTGGGCAGCCACATCACCTATCTGGCGCCGGCAAAAGGAAAACACCTGACCGCAGAGACCCACTGTCTCAGAAACGGCCGCCGCACCTGCTTCTACGAGGTCCTGATCCGGGACGAACTGGGCACCGAGGCGGCCAAGGTCACCATCGAAGGCTTTAAGATATCCTAGTTTCCGAAGGATTCAATCACAGGAGGATCAAAAATCATGGATAGAAAAAGACCCACAGGACGAAAAGTCACCCACTCCGGCGGCGGCACCGGCGTCCACAAGACCGGCAGCGGCCGGGGCGGCTCCAGCGCCGGCGGCGGCGGTTTCTTCGGCAAGCCCTCCGGCGGGCACAGCTCCGGCGGATTCAGCTCCGGCGGACAAAGCTCCGGCAGCTTCCATTCTTCCGGTCACAGTTCCGGCTATGGCGGCGGCGGTTTTCGCGCCGTGACCCGCAGCAAACCGGGATGCCTGGGCATCATCGTCGTCCTGCTGGCACTGATCTTCGGCGGCGGCGGGATCGCCATGAACGGTTTTCCCGGCGGCTCGGATTATACGGAAAACGTCCAGTACGGCAGCGGCTCCTACAGCGGCTGGGCCATGGACAACGCGGGCAGCGGCAATACCGGCGTGCTGAACACGGAGGGATCCTCCCAGGCCCGGAACAAGTTCACCAGGATCAAAGGGGACGGCTCTGACACCTCCACCATCATGGTCTACATGTGCGGCACAGACCTGGAGTCCCGGTCCGCCATGGCCACCAGCGACCTCAACGAGATGATCAGCGCTACCGTGGGCAAGAAGATCAACCTGATCGTCTACACCGGCGGCTGCCAGAAGTGGCGCAACAACACCATCAGCAGCCAGTACAATCAGATCTGGCAGATCTCCGGCGGCAACATCCGCTGTCTGGTCCAGAACGCGGGCAGCGATTCCATGACCAAGGCTGCCACCCTGAGCTCTTTCATCAAATGGACCGCCAAAAACTTCCCGGCCAACCGGACGTCCCTGATCTTCTGGGATCACGGCGGCGGCTCCATCAGCGGATACGGCTATGACGAGAAATATCCCCGCAGCGGCTCCATGACCCTGGCCAATATCGACACGGCCCTCAAGGACGCCGGCATCAAATACGACTTCATCGGCTTCGACGCCTGCCTGATGGCAACGGCGGAGACTGCCATGGTCGTCGGCAAATACGCCGACTATCTGATCGGCAGCGAAGAGACCGAGCCGGGCATCGGCTGGTACTACACCAACTGGCTGACCAGCCTTTCTGCGGACCCATCCCTGGAGACCCTGCAAATCGGCAAACAGATCGCGGATGACTTCACCACCCAGTGCGCCAAGAAGTGTCCGGGCCAGTCCACGACTCTTTCGGTCACCGACCTGGCGGAGCTCTCTCAGACTCTTCCCCAAAAGCTGGCTGATTTCGCGGGGGACGCCAGCCAGAAGATCAGCGGCGGAGAATACAAGCAAGTGGCCACCGCCAGAGGCAGCAGCAAGGAATTCGCGCGGAGCACAGGCATCGACCAGATCGACCTGATCCACTTCGCCACCCTGATGAACACCTCCGCGGGAAAGTCCCTGGCCGGGACTCTTTCGGACGCGGTCAAGTACAACCGGACATCCAGTAACACGGCCAACGCCTACGGTCTGTCCATCTACTTCCCCTACAAGAAGCTGAATCAGGTGGACAATATGGCCAATACCTACGAACAGATCGGCATGGATGACGACTACACCGCCTGCATCCGCCAGTTCGCCCAGATGGAGACCTGCGGCCAGGCGGTGGCCGGCGGCACATCCTCACCCCTGGACATCCTCTTCGGCGGTTCCGGCTCCGGTTACAGTTCCGGTTCCGGCTACGGGTCCTCCGATATGAGCACCCAGGCCATGCAGGAACTGATCGGCTCTCTCCTGTCAGGAAACTTCAGGGATTTCGACGCCCTGGGCATCGCGGGTCTGGACCGGTCCAACACACAATTCCTCCAGCAGGAAGGCCTGGACGCGGCGGAAGTCACCTCCTACATCGAGGAAAACCGCATCACTGCGGAGGATATGCAGTGGCAGGAAAACGCTGCGGGCGAGCAGGCCATCATCCTGACAGACGACCAGTGGGAATCCGTGGTCAGCGCCGACAAGACCCTGCTCTATGATGACGGCGACGGCTACATCGAGCTGGGACTGGACAACATCTATGACTTTGACGATGACGGCAACCTGCTGCCGGATCTGGAGCGGTCCTGGATCTCCATCGACGGTCAGCCGGTGGCCTATTATCACACAGAAACCCAGGATTTTGAAGACGGGTCTTATTCCATCACCGGATATGTACCGGTGGAGCTCAACGGCACCGACGCCCGCCTGATCCTGACCTTTGACAGCCAGAACGAAGACGGCTACATCGCCGGCGTCAGCTACGACTATGACACCGATGTGACGGAGACCCAGGCCAAGAATCTGATGGGTCTGGAAGCCGGCGACCAGGTGAAGTTCCTCTGCGACTACTATGATCACAACGGGAAATACCTGGACAAGTACAAGCTGGGCAGCACCTGGACCGTGAAGGATCCCGACAAGGTGAACATCACCAACACCGATGTGGGTGACGGCGATGTGCTGATCGCGTATAAGTTCTCGGATATCTACGGCGAAGAATACTGGACGCCGGCCATCGAACGGTAACACCAATAAAAACAGCC
>CAMNJK010000198.1 GCA_946541435.1 uncultured Bacillota bacterium | reverse complement strand
CCTGATTCAGCCGTGAGAGGGCTGCGTCTTGACCACTTGACCAATCGAGCATATTCACTTGTCGCGTTCATCGCAAGAGATAATATAACATATCGGCAGGGGGTTGTAAAGAAGAAATTTGCGGAAGTCGCAGAATCCTTGACATAAAAGCCACCAGACCATATAATTTTCTCGTGGATTCAGGCACGGAAAAGCAAGGAGCAGAACACCTATGAAGATCGTAATCACAGCAGGCGGAACCAGCGAGCGGATCGATGATGTCCGGACGATCACCAATTCGTCCACGGGCAGTCTGGGATACGCCATCGGCCAGGCTTTTCTGCGCCGTGCCGGAGGCGGGAATACTGAAACGGATGGGAGCATCGAGAAGATCTACTATCTCCACGGCCTGCGGGCAAAGGTGCCGGAGCATGAGATCGTGGAGGATGTGCCCATCACCGGTGTGCTGGACCTTCAGGAGAAGCTCACGAAAGTCCTGACAGAAGACCACATCGGCGCCTGCATCCATGCCATGGCGGTCAGCGACTATATGGTCCATCGGGTGACTACTCTGGATAAGCTGCTGGGAACGGAGGACCCGGAGCATGCTCAGGACCTGTCGGGCAACAAGATCAGTTCGGATATCGACGATCTGATCATCCACATGAAGCGGTCACCCAAGGTGATCAGCGGCATCCGGCAGACCAGTCCGGGAACGCTTCTGGTAGGCTTCAAGCTGCTCAGCGGCGTGCCCCATGAAGAACTGATCGACGTGGGTTACAGGCTTTTGCAGAAGAACGACTGCGAATTCGTCCTGGCCAACGATCTCAGGGAGATCGGACCGGACTTCCACAAGGGATATCTGATCCACAGGGACAGGACCTATGACACCATGAATACCAATGAAGAGATCGCGGATATGATCGTCCGCAGAGTCCTGGAGGCTGCGAGGTAGGAGGGAGCACGCAATGTATATCGTATTGGGCGTCACCGGGAGCATCTCCGCCTACAAGGCGGCGGACATTGCCAACCGGCTGCACAAAGACGGACACGAGGTCCACGTGGTCATGACCGAAGGCGGGACACAGTTCATCACGCCGCTGACCATGCAGACTCTGTCAAAGAACAAGGTCCATGTGGGCGAATTTGAGGAATACGATCCCACCATCGTCAAGCACATCGACCTGGCGGGACACGCGGACGTGGTCCTGATCGCCCCGGCCACAGCAAACATCATCGGCAAGATCGCCAACGGGATCGCCGATGACCTGCTCAGCGCCGTGACTATGGCGGCGGCAAACCAGGCGTATATCTTCATCGCTCCCGCCATGAATACCAATATGTATGAAAATCCGATCGTTCAGGAGAACCTGGAGAAACTGCGGGGCCTGGGCTACCAGATCATTGAGCCGAAGGAGGCCATGCTGGCCTGCGGCACGGTGGGCAAGGGGGCTCTGGCCGACGTGGAGGAAATCGTAAGAATCGTAGAAACAGTTGGAGGAATTGAAAGCATATGATCATGTACAAGAGTACAAGAGGAAGCCAGAACTATAAGACAGCGTCCCAGGCCGTCATCCAGGGAATCGCGGAGGACAAGGGCCTCTACGTTCCGGAGCGGATCCCCGCGCTGCCGGTGAAGATCGGAGACCTGGTGGGCAAGCCCTACAAGGATGTTGCCTGGACCATCATCCGCGCCTTCTTCGATGACTACACAGATGAAGAAATGACCTACTGCACCGATGGCGCTTACACGGATAAATTCGAGGCCGAGGAGATCGTTCCCCTTACAAAGGCTGGCGGAGCTTATTTCCTCGAACTATACCACGGCAGGACCGCGGCCTTCAAGGACATGGCCCTGTCCATTCTGCCCTATCTTCTGACTACGGCCACGAAGAAGCAGAACGAAGATAAGAAGATCTGCATCCTGACCGCTACTTCCGGCGATACGGGCAAGGCGGCCCTGGAAGGATTCGCGGATGTGCCGGGCACGGAGATCATCGTCTTCTTCCCCAACCAGGGCGTCAGCCAGGTGCAGGAGCGTCAGATGATCACCCAGGAAGGGGAGAATACCCATGTCTTCGCCATCGAGGGCAATTTTGACGATGCCCAGACCGGCGTGAAGAAGATCTTCAATGATCCAGCCTTTGCAGAAGTCCTGGCGGGATACGGATGCCGGTTCTCATCGGCCAATTCCATCAACATCGGCCGGCTGGTGCCGCAGGTGGCCTACTATGTCTGGGGCTATGTGAAGCTGGTGGAGCGCGGCGTGATCAAAGAGGGCGAGCCGGTGAACATCGTGGTGCCCACCGGAAACTTCGGAAATATCCTGGCGGCTTACTATGCCGGAGAGATGGGGATTCCTGTGAACAGGTTCATCTGCGCTTCCAATAAGAACCGGGTGCTGACCGACTTTTTCAACACAGGCGTTTACGATACCAACCGGGAATTCTATCTGACCAACTCCCCCTCCATGGACATTCTGATCTCCAGCAATCTGGAGCGGCTCCTCTATCATCTGGCCGGCGATGACGGCGCGGAGATCCGGGAACTCATGACGAAGCTGGAGACGGAGAAGCGCTACGAAGTCAGTCCCCGGATCCGGGAAGGCATGAAGAAGTTCTGCGGCGGATGCGCCACCGTGGAAGAGACCAACGAGACCATCGGAAACATGTACCGGGAGAACGGATATCTGATCGATACCCATACCGCGGTGGCTTACAAGGTCTATCAGGATTACGTGAAGGAGACCGGCGATGAGACACCGGCCCTGATCGCTTCTACCGCCAGCGCCTACAAGTTCGCGGAGAGCGTGGCTAAGTCCATCGGTCTGCCGGACAGAGACAGCGGTTTCGCTTACATCGATGACATCGCCAAAGAGACCGGTGTTCGGGTGCCGAAGGCGCTGAAAGATCTGGACAAAAAGGAGATCCGCCACCGCGGCGTGATCACCATTGATGAGATGGCCCAGGCCGTTGAGGACAGTGTGAAATGATGAAGAAGAGTTTTTCCTTATTGATAACAGCCCTGATGCTTTTGACGGCGGTCTTCATGACCGGCTGTGAGACCGATCCCAAGACCCTGGAGGACTACCTGGCGGACAGCCCGGAAACCCGGCAGCAGATCAGGGACGCAGTGGCGGTCGTGGAGAACAAGGACATGACGGCTGACGTTTCCTACGAAGCCAACAAGATCATCGTCAAGTGCAAGTTCAAGACAAAGTATAAGGGCAAGGTCCTGGAAAAGATGAGCAAGTCCTACCGGAAATCCACCAGAAAAATGGCGGAGCCGGTGCAGGATGCCATTGAATGGATCGAGGCTGAGACCGGATTCTCCGGCGTGACCGTTGACGTGATCGTGAAGAACGGCAACGGGAAGCGGATCGTCAAGGAGACATACCCCCTGCAGGAAAAGCTGCCGGATGATACGGC
>CAMNJK010000197.1 GCA_946541435.1 uncultured Bacillota bacterium | reverse complement strand
GCAAGGCCTCTGATATGCGTTTTTATTTTCGTCTCTGATCGGTTCCTTTATTTATCCCTGGATAGCCTGTACGATCAGGTCGCCGCACTTCTGCGTCCCGATGATGTCCTCGCCTTCCTTGGCGATGTCTGCCGTCCGGTACCCGTCCGCCAGCACCTTCTGTACAGCGCCTTCAATGGCCTCTGCCTCTTCCATCAGGCCAAAGGTGTAACGGAGCATCATGGCCGCTGACAGGATGGTGGCCATGGGATTGGCGATGTCCTTGCCTGCGATGTCCGGCGCGGATCCGTGGACCGGTTCGTACATGCCGAAGTTGCCCGTTGCCAGACTGGCGGAGGGCAGCATGCCGATGGAACCGGTGACCTGGCTGGCCTCATCGGACAGGATGTCGCCGAAGATGTTGCTGGTCACGATGACGTCGAACTGCTTGGGTCCGCGGACCAGCTGCATGGCCGCGTTGTCCACATAGAAATGATTCAGTTCCACTTCCGGATAGTCTGCCGCCACTTCGGTGACCACCCGGCGCCAGAGCCGGGAGCTTTCCAGCACGTTGGCCTTGTCCACGCTGGTGACCTTTTTGCCCCGCTTCATGGCCATATCGAAGGCTACCTTGGCGATCCTGCGCACCTCTGTCTCGGAGTATTTCTCCACATCATAGGCTTCCAGGCCCTCCGGTGTCTCCACCGTGGCCTTCTCGCCGAAATAGATGCCGCCGGTGAGCTCGCGCACCACCACGATGTCCAGGCCGCCGGATACCAGCTCCGGCTTCAGAGGACAGGCATCCGCCAGCTCTTCGAAGAGCATGGCAGGACGCAGATTGGCGAAGAGGCCCAGCTGGCCCCGAAGACCCAGAAGAGCCATTTCCGGCCGCTCGCTTCCGGGCATGTGATCCCACTTGGGACCGCCCACAGCGCCCAGCAGCACCGCGTCACTGCTCCGGCAGATGTCTACCGTTTCCTTCGGCAGGCATTCCCCTGTCGCGTCGATGGCGCAGCCGCCGGCCAATACCTTGGTAAAGGCAAACTCATGATCATACTTCCGTCCGATCTCTTCCAGCACCCGCATGGTCTGCTCGATGACTTCCGGTCCGATCCCGTCTCCGGGGATCACTGCGATATTGTATTTCATATGATCTTCTCCGTGTATATCCTTTCTCTGAGTTACTTCTTCCCGGTCAGGCTGTTCACCAGTCCGCCGGCAGCCATGATCTCCTGGATGAATTCCGGGAAGGGCTGGGCCTGCCAGCTCTCACCCGTAGTCTCATTGGTGATCACGCCGGTATCGAAATCCACCGCCACCTTATCCCCAGCGCTGATGCCTTCGCTGGCTTCGGGGCACTCCAGGATCGGCAGTCCGATGTTGATGGCGTTTCTGTAAAAGATCCTGGCAAAAGTCTTGGCGATGACACAGTCGATGCCGCTCTCCTTGATGACCATGGGAGCATGCTCCCGGGAGGATCCGCAGCCGAAGTTCTCTCCGCCCACCATGATGTCACCGGCGTTCACCTGTTTCACGAATCCGGTGTCGATATCCTCCATGCAGTGGGTCGCCAGTTCTTTGCGGTCCGCGATATTGAGATACCGGGCAGGAATGATGACATCCGTGTCGATATTGTCTCCGTATTTGAATACTGTTCCCTTTGCTTTCATTTATATATCCCTCCTTTTGCCTACAGATCTTCCGGTCCGGCGATCTTACCGGCAACAGCCGAGCTGGCTGCCACCGCCGGGCTGGCAAGATAGACCTCGGACTTCACGTGCCCCATCCGGCCCACGAAGTTGCGGTTGGTGGTAGCGACGCACCGTTCGCCCTCCGCCAGGATGCCCATGTGTCCGCCCAGGCAGGGTCCGCAGGTGGGGGTCGAGACCACGCATCCGGCATCGATGAAGATGTCCAGATAACCTCTTGCGATGCACTCCTTATAGACCTGCTGGGTGGCGGGGATGATGATGGCCCGTACATCCCTTGCGATCTGGCGGCCCTTCAGGATCTTGGCGGCCAGTTCCATATCCTCCAGCCGCCCGTTGGTGCAGGAGCCGATGACCACCTGCTGGATCGGGATATCTTCCATGGCCCGGATCTCATCGATGGTTTTCGTGTTCTCCGGCAGATGGGGGAAGGACACCGTGGGTCTTAAGGCAGACAGGTCCACCGTGTATTCCGCCGCGTAGACCGCGTCCGGATCCGCCTCGAAGGCCTTCCATTCTCCCTTGACTCTGCCCTCCATATATTTGATGGTGGTTTCATCCACCGGGAAGATCCCGTTCTTGCCGCCGGCCTCGATGGCCATATTGGCGATGCAGAGCCGGTCATCCATGGACAGGGAAGCAACGCCTTCGCCGGTGAATTCCATGGATTTGTACAGGGCGCCGTCCACACCGATCATGCCGATGATGTGCAGGATCACATCCTTGCCGGAAACGTTCTCCGAGAGTTCCCCTGTCAGGTTGAACTTCAGCGCCTCGGGCACCTTGAACCACGCCTGTCCTGTGGCCATGCCCACGGCCATATCCGTGCTCCCCACGCCGGTGGAGAATGCTCCCAGGGCGCCATAGGTGCAGGTATGGGAATCCGCGCCGATGATACAGTCACCGGCCTTGACGATCCCCTGCTCCGGCAGGAGGGCGTGCTCGATGCCCATCCGGCCTACATCATAGAAGTTCTCCACGTCGAATTTTCTGGCGAAGGTCCTGCACTGCATGCACTGCTCCGCTGACTTGATGTCCTTGTTGGGGGTGAAGTGGTCCATGACCATGGAGATCTTCTCCCGGTCAAAGATGCCGTCGAATCCGGCCTTCTCAAATTCCCGGATGGCCACCGGGGTGGTGATATCGTTTCCCAGCACCATATCCAGATCCGCGCGGATCAGCTGTCCCGCTGTCACCTCATCCAGGCCCGCGTGGGCTGCCAGGATCTTCTGGGTCATTGTCATTCCCATGTAACTCTTCCTCCTTATTCCACAAAATGGTCTTTTTTGTTCATCCGGTTCAGGGCGCTGACCAGCGCGTTGACCGAAGCCAGGATGATATCTTCATGGGTGCCTACGCCCCAGAATGTTCTGCCTTCCGCATCCTCGATGCAGATGTACGATGCCGCCTTGGAATGCGAATCCGCGGACAGGGCGTGCTCCGAATAGGTAATGAACTTATAGTCAAAGGTGTAGGGGGACTGTTTCAGCGCCCTGCTCACCGCGTCCAGACGACCGTTGCCCAGGGCCTCGAATTCGTATTCCTGGTCCATGATCCTGACCTTGATCCGGGTGATCATGCCGTCATTGGACTTGTAATCCGACGCCTTCTCGAACACCGCGTCTGTGATGTCGATGGGATCGAACACATTGACATACTCCTTGGCAAAAGCCTTGTAGACTTCCACCGGAGACAGCTCCTTGTGACCCCGGTCGGAGAT
>CAMNJK010000196.1 GCA_946541435.1 uncultured Bacillota bacterium | reverse complement strand
ATGTGGTCAGCTTTGTGACAGATCACGCCATGTTCCACGTCAATGATTTCAACAATGACAAGGGCATCCTGACGGTGAAGGACGGACAGATGACGGTCCATGTGTCCCTGCAGTCCAAGAAGATCGTCAACCTCTTCTACGGCACCAAGGAGGACGCCCAGAAGGAAGGCGCTGAGATGCTGCCCCGGACGGTGGACACCATCGATTATGGGGACGGATATGTGGAAGAGGTTTACGGATTCGACATCCCCGTGCCCTATCTGGACCAGCCTTTCACGGTATCCCTCATCGGGACCCACGACAACTGGTATCAGCACGAAGTGACCGTTTCCGACCCGGTGCCGGGCGATGATCTTCATGCAAAGGCAGGCGTGGACCTGGAGGACGGCGAGTATCAGATCGACATTGCCAAAGAAGGCGGCACCGGCAAGGCTTCTATCGAAAGCCCCGCTGCCATGACCGTGAAGGACGGCAAGGCCACGGCCACCATCGTCTGGTCCAGCGAATACTATGATTATATGATCGTGGACGGAGAGAAGTACGAACCGATCAATGAAGAAGGAAATTCCACCTTCGAGATCCCGGTGCTCTGTCTGGACGAGCCTTTCGAGGTGATCGCCGATACCACAGCCATGAGCGAGCCGCATGAGATCGAATACGAACTGACCTGCACGCTGGCGAAATAGCCGGCTGGCGGGAGCATCAGCTGATGAAAAACCTCGGCAGACGAAAAAGCCGATGATACTGCCGGCCTGCGGGCACCGGTCGGCCTACTGAAACAAACGGAGAAAAGGATATGGAAAACAGGAAAAAAGGAATCGCCTATGGCGTCGGTGTCGGCCCGGGGGATCCGGAACTGATGACCCTGAAGGCCTGCAGACTGATCCGGGAGAATGATGTGATCGCCCTGCCCGGAAAAGAACCCAAGGAAACGGTGGCCTATAAGATCGCTGTTGCGGCGGTGCCGGAACTGGCGGACAAGGAACTGATCCCGGTCTATATGCCCATGGTCATGGACCGCCAAGTGCAGCGGGAGAATCACCGGAAGGGCGCCGAGCTGATAGCGTCTTATCTTGAACAGGGCAGAAACGTGGTCTATCTGACACTGGGCGACGCCAGCGTTTACTGCACCTTCACCTACCTGCAGGATTATCTGGAGGCAGACGGCTATGAGACACAGCTGATCAGCGGAATCACATCCTTCTGCGCAGCGGCGGCCCGCCTGAACATTCCTCTGGTGGAGTGGAACGAACCCCTCCATGTCCTGCCTGCTCTCCATAAGCTGGGCGACGACATGGCGCTGCCAGGTACCTATGCCCTGATGAAGTCCGGCAGTCACATGAAAGAAGTCAAAGACATGCTCCGCGCCAGCGGCAAGGATGTGCAGATGGTGGAAGACTGCGGAATGCCTTCCGAGAAGGTCTACCGCAGTGTGGATGAGATCCCCGATGAGGCAGGATATTTCTCTCTGATCATCGCCAAGGACCCGGAGTAAACGCCGGGCAGTTTGATTGACCAATGATCGAAATCAGAAACCTCACAAAAAAATTCGGTGACTTTACCGCGGTGGACGGATTGGATCTGACCATCGGTACGGGGGAATTCTTCGGCCTTCTGGGACCCAACGGGGCCGGCAAGACCACCACCATCAGCATGATGTCTACGGTGCTCCTGCCAACCTCAGGGGAGATCCTGATCGACGGGAACAAGCTGGACCGTAAGGCAACCGCGGCGAAACGCAAGCTCTCCGTCATCACCCAGGAGTATTCCATGCGCCAGGACATGACCATGGATGAAGTCATGGAATACCAGGGGCGGCTTTATTATATGCCGAAGAAGGAGATCCGGCGCAAGAGCGACGAGCTGCTGGAGTTCGCCGGTCTCATCGATTACCGGCACCGGGTGGTAAGACACCTGTCCGGGGGCATGAAGCGCAAGCTGATGGTCTGCCGGGCCCTGATGACAGAGCCCCAGATCCTGCTTCTGGATGAACCCACAGCGGGCATGGACGCCATCTCCCGGCGGCAGATGTGGAATCTGCTTCGTCAGCTGCACAGCAGGAACATCACCATCCTTCTCACCACCCATTACATCGATGAAGCCCAGTCCCTCTGCGACCGGGTGGCCCTGATCGATCATGGGAAGCTGGACATCATCGATACCCCGGAGGCCCTCATCGAAGCCCTGGGCGGATTCGCCGTGGATGAGACCAGTGAGGAGACCCTGGTCTGCCACTATTTCAAGACACGGGAGGAGGCCATCGAATATCTGGAGAAGGCCGGCAGGGACGCTGTCCTGCGGGGCACCACCCTGGAGGATGTATTTGTGGAACGTATCGGAAGGAGACTGAGTCAGAAGTAATGGGCGTACTGGCAGTTTTATGGGAAAAATGGAGAGAGTTCCGCAGGGACTTTTATAAAATCACACTGGCTGCCGTGATCACGCCGCTGATGTATCTGATCGTCTTCGGCCTGGGCATCCAGACCACATCCCACGGGGAACCCTATCTGAATTTTTTGATCCCCGGCATCGTTTCATTGTCCACCATGACAGGCAGCTTCAGCGCCGTGGCACAGAACATGAGCGTCCAGCGTCTCTATGAGAAGGCCCTGGATCAGGTCATGGTCTCGCCCACGCCCCTGTGGCAGTTCCTCATGGGGCAGGTCATCGGCGGGAGCCTTCGCGGCATGTACGCGGGATGCATGATCCTGGTGCTGACCCTGCCCATCCGCACGGGACTGATCTTCAACGGCTACTCGTTTCTGATCATGTTCCTGAACGGGACGGTGTTCTCCACGCTGGCCCTGGTCCTGTCCTTCCTGGCCAAGAGCTACACCGACGCGCCGCGCTATACGGCCTACATCATCACCCCCATGTCCTTTCTCTGCAATACATTCTTCTCCACGGACGCCATGCCCATGGGGATCCGGCAGGTGGTGGCAGCCCTGCCGTTGTCTCAGACCAGCGGCATGATGCGGGGCGTGGCATCGGGCCTGGGCTTTTCGCCCTGGGGGATGGTCATCCTGATCGCCTATCTGGTGGCGTTTTCGCTGATTTCAGTGACCTTTATCTACAAAAAGAAGAATCTGTAGGGAGTATTTGCAGGAGGAGCGTATGCAAAAGCAGGCGCAATCGGATACCAAAGGTCTTCTGGTCGTGAGTTTCGGAACGACCCACGAGGAGACCCGGAAAAAGACCATCGATGCCATCGAGCAGCATCTGGCGGAGGTATTCCCGGACCGCAGGGTCTACCGGGGATGGACCAGCCGCATGATCCTGCGGATCCTGCAGAAGCGGACAGGAAGCACGTTTGACACGGTGGAGGAAGCCCTGGACCGCATGGCCGCGGAGGGGATCCGGGATGTGCTGGTGCAGCCCACCCACATCATCGGCGGGGAAGAAAATGAGAAGATGCGTCAGGTGGCGGCAGAGGCTGCGGATCG
>CAMNJK010000195.1 GCA_946541435.1 uncultured Bacillota bacterium | reverse complement strand
GGACGCTGAAGGCCGCAATCAGACAGATGAACAGTATGACAACGATATTTCTTTTCATGGCGCGATCCCCCATGTTATTCTTCGCTCTCGGCCTGCTGCCTGTATTCACAGTCTTCCAGATGATCATTCACGATGCCCACTGCCTGAAGAAATGAATAGGTGATCACCGGGCCAACAAAGGCGATCCCACGCTTCTTCATATCTTTTGCCATGGCCCGGGAGACATCCGATTCCACCGGGATCTCTTCCGGCGTCTTCCAGTGCCCGTCGATCTGCTCTCCCGCCGTGAAGCTCCAGAGGTAAGCGTCAAAGCTTCCGAATTCCTCCCGGATCTTCCGGACGGCCCGGGCGTTCTTTCGCACGCTGAAGATCTTGCCGCGATTCCGGATGAGTCCGGGATCCAAAAGCAGGCGCTCCAGTTCTTCATCCTGCATGGCAGCGCATGCGTCGATGTCAAAATCATGAAAGGCCGCCCGGTAAGCCTGCCGCTTGTGCATGATGATGGCCCAGGACAGTCCCACGCTGGCTCCTTCCAGGCAGAGCATCTCGAACTGAAACTGATCATTGTGATTGACCCTGCACCATTCATTGTCATGGTAGGCTTCCAGGATGGGGTCCCCTTCGTACCAGGCCCGGCATGCATTCTCATTCTCCATGGTCCTATCCTCCCCGGTTCTCTATTTTCTGATCAGCTGGTCCAGGGTCTCTCTGTACTCGGACACATCGGCGCCGATGACCGGCTCTCCCACCAGTTTGCCATTGCTGTCCACAAAGTATGTGGTGGGAACGGCCATCGTGGCAAGCTGGTCATTGTAGCCCTCCCAGGCCTTCAGATTCAGATAGGTCACGCCGGTATCCTTGATGATGCTCCGGGCGTCCGGCAGCATGGAATCATCCGATTCCGTCACATCAATGATAAGACCCACCACAGCAACGCCCTTGTCCGCGTAGTCCCGGCTCAGTTCTTCCAGCTTAGGCATCTCATTGATGCAGGGGCCGCAGTAGGTCCCCCAGATGTTGATCATGGTGATCTTGTTCTCCGCGAACAGTTCACCGGAATCGACCGTATTGCCGTCCAGATCGGTGGTCACGAAGGAGACGTCTTTTCCTGCATCTAATCCTCTCGGGATCTGGGGCTCATAGAATTTCATGTTCCTGATGATCTCATCTGAAGCATCGAAAAAGGCGTCATACTCTGCCTGATATTCCTTCGGGATATCTTCCGACTTCTCGTTCATCACCATATACCAGGTGTAGTCGCCCTCCTGATGGATCTGTTTCATCTCATCCAGGAATGCTTTTCCTTTCTTCGTCGGTTTCGTCCCTGTCTCCTTCTCATACTGAGCCAGGTAATCTGCTTTGGTCTGCTCCAGGTCCCGTCCTTCGCCGGAGCATATGATCAGAAAGCTTCCCCCGGTGCGGACCTTGTCCAGATCATCTTCTGTCAGGGCTTCCGCTTCCTCTTCTGTGCAGTTCAGATAGATGGGCCAGCCCAGGGAGATGTTGCCGTTATATGTGAGCTCACCCATATCATAGACGCTCACGCTCCCTTTGGTGATCTCCAGTCCCTCCGGCAGGTCAAAGCCGAATCCTGTCTTGGGGAAATCATAGGCGCATCCGCTGCCGGTGGTCTCTGCAGACTGGGCATCGGATCCCGTCCCGCTGCTTCCTCCACATCCGGTCATAGCGAAAAACAGACTCATGACCAGCAGGAATGCCAGAACCATATTCTTCTTCATATTGCTTCTCCTCACTGTTCTTTCACATCTTTCGCAGCCTGTCCGGCCTGCCTTTGCATCTGCGTCTGCCCGGGTCCGATCCCCATCGAAAGCGCCTGCATGGGACAGGCATGGATACAGGCGCGGCACCGGATACACTCGTTGCTGTTGGGCATCCTGCGCGGATCCACATTCATCCTGCATGTGCCGGCGCAGATCCCGCAATCCACACATTTCTCTCTGTCCACCCGCATACGGATCAGGCTCACCTTCTGGAAGAGCCCGTAAAAAGCGCCCAGCGGACAGATATATTTGCAGAAGGGCCTGTAGATGAAGACCGACGCCGCCACACACAGGATCAGCAGCAGGAACTTCCATCGGAACAGCCATCCCAGAGCCCCCCGCATCATGCTGTTCAGGAGCACCAGGGGGATCCCGCCTTCCAGGGTCCCCACGGGACAGATGTACTTGCAGAAGAAGGGTTCCCCTGCGCCGTACTGACTCCGATAAAAGAATGGGAGCAGGAACACCATGACAAAGAGCATCAGGTATTTCAGATAGCGCAGCGGCCTGTCGATCTTCTCCGGTACGGTCAGCTTCGGCGTCGGGATCTTATACAACAGCTCCTGGAGCAGGCCGAAGAGACAGAGCCAGGCGCAGATGAATCGTCCCACAAAGAGACCGATGATGGCAAGATAGCCGATCACGTAGGCGCCGATGCCCCTGTTCCTGCTGTCAAAGATGGCCTGCATGGATCCGATGGGACAGGACCCCAGGGCGCCGGGACAGGAGTAGCAGTTCATGCCCGGAACGCAGACCTGTTTGAGATTTCCCTGATAGATCACCGGGTCCCCCGGAAGGAATCCCTGTATGTACGCGTTGGACAGGATGCCCCAGCCTGCCTGGACAGCCTTGCGCAGCCCGGCGGCTTTTTTTGCTTTTATCTTCCGTGCGTTCTTATCCAAGGCCGATACACTCCATGCATATATTGATCGCCTTGGCCAGAACGGTCGCCACCTCGCCGCGACAGATGCCGAGGACACACAGGGCCATGGCCAGCGGGATCAGGGCGATCGTTACCTTAAGAGGTGCTTCACGTTTCATCAGAACAATCCTCCTCAGTCACTGTTCTTCATCTGTTCATCCGCCCAGTGATAGACCGACTCCAGCGCAGGGATCAGTGACTTTCCTCTGTCCGCCAGCGAATACTCCACCGTTGGCGGGATGGTGTTGTACTGCTTCCGTGTGACGAAGTGATCCTTCTCCAGTTCTCTTAAGGATTTGGTCAGCATGGTGGCTGTGATGCCGACCACCTTCCGCTCCAGTTCACGGTACCGGAGGGTCTGACCCTCGGCATCCGCCAGATACCACAGGATGGGAAGCTTCCATTTCTGGCCGATCAGATCCATGGCGTAGAGAATCGGGCATTCTGTTTCATAGATGTTTTCTTCTGTTGGTAAGGGTTTCTTAGCCATTGCAATTCTCCATTACTATATTTTCTGTAGTGGCAAAGAATAATCTGCCTTCTTGTTTTTTCTGTGTTCAAAATTATAATGGAGCTAGCGATTTTTGTAAAGGAGGTTTTCACTGTGAAACAGATATTTGAACCTGTGAAAATGAATCATATAGAACTGAAAAACCGACTCATCCGCTCTGCCACCTGGGAAGGGATCGCGAATCCCGACGGCAGCGTCACAGAGGAAGCTTATGAGATCATCGGCTCCTGGAAC
>CAMNJK010000194.1 GCA_946541435.1 uncultured Bacillota bacterium | reverse complement strand
ACACCTGTTCTACATCGATGGCGCCGTCGGGGCACATCCGCTCACACATGCGGCAGCCCACACAGTTCTCCGGATCCTTCACGTCCGGCATGGCCGTTCCGTAATCGTTGCGCTTCTTTGATTTCACAAAGATCTTCTTCGGGCAGGCCGACAGGCAGATGTTGCATCCCTTGCAGCACTTCTTATCGATCGTGATATTTGCCATCAGCGCACCCCCTCTTCATGAAGCCTCTGTTCCACCCGCTGGAGATATTCAGATGCCTCCGGATCGTAATGCAGCAGTCCGATGGGGATCCTTCCCTGCTCATCCAGACCCGGACAGGATGTCTGCCCCTGGCCTGTCTGACGGAACTGGTACGTCTGCTTCTTATAGTTTTCCATGATCTTCGAGGGGTCCTTCTCTCCGTACACATTCTTGCCGGCCTGGACCGGACACTGGGACAGGACCTCGATGAAGGAGAATCCCCGGTGGGTGATGCCGTCGGCGATGGCCTTCTCCAGCTGCACCGGATGGGCCGTGGTCCACCGGGCCACGTAGCTCGCGCCCAGGGATGTGACCATCCTGCAGGCATCGATGGGTTCATCGATGCTGCCGAAGGGGGATGTCTTCGTCCTGGATCCCTTCGGAGTGGTGGGTGATTTCTGGCCCCCGGTCATGCCATAGATATAGTTGTTCACCATGATCACTGTCAGATCAATGTTCCGGGCAGCCGCGTGGAGCAGATGATTGCCGCCGATGGCCACGCAGTCGCCGTCACCGGTGAAGACCACGATCTTCTTGTCCGGGCGGGCCAGCTTCAGTCCCTCAGCGAAGGCCAGGGCTCTTCCGTGCATGGTATGCATCACATCCAGCTTGTAATAACATGGGATCCAGGAAGAACAGCCGATGCCGCTGACACAGGCCACATCCTCTGCGATACCCAGCCTCTCGAAGGCTTCAATGGCGGCATACTGGATGATGCCATTGCCGCATCCGGGACAGAACAGGGTGGGGAGGGATTCGGTCTTGATGTACTTCTCATACAGCTTATTCATTGACGCCCTCCTCTTCCAGGATCTTGTCCAGCAGTTCCTTGGGTGTATGGATGTTGCCGCCGCACTTGGGCATGGAGATGACCTTCTTGTCCGGCAGGGCCCGCTCGATCTCCCGGCAGTATTTGCCGATGTTCATTTCCGGCACGATCACCGTATGGACATTCTCAGCTGCCTGCCGGAGCTGGGCCTCAGGGAAGGGCCAGACGGTATTGATCTTGATCAGGCCCACCTTCAGATGGCTGTAATCCGTGCGGATGGTCTCCTTGACGCCCCGCTTCACCAGGTCCCGGACCACCCGGAACTTGGGCAGGATCCTGTCATCCTTGATGCCCCGCGCCTTCTTGATGGCGTTCATGGACGGCCGGGCCACAGAGCCCCAGGCCACGATGGCCACGTCCGCGTCCTCCATGCAATATGTCTTTACGTCGGCGATCATGTCCACATTGTCTTCGATCTTCCGGGTGATCTTCTCAATGAACTCACCGCTGCGGTCCGCCATATGGCCGATCCGCCGGCCCATCTCGTCGTGGAGCTGTCCCTCCACCAGGGTATGGGCTCCCCGGAAGAAATCTTCTGAGGGGGAGACCGCCAGACTCCTTCTGGTGGTACGGATATCGCGGTTGCCGCTGCCGATGAGGATCTTCTCCCGCATGTGGCCCACCACCTCGTCCGCCAGCAGAATGACCGGGGTACGGAACTGTTCCGCCAGGTCGAAGGCGCGGATGGTGAAATCGTACATTTCCTGTACGGAAGACGGCGCCAGCACGATGATGCCGTAATCTCCGTGGCTGCCGTAACGGGCCTGATAGATGTCCTGCTGGGAGGACAGGGTGGGCTGTCCGGTGGAGGGTCCGCCCCGCTGAACATTGACGATCACGATGGGCGTCTCTGTCACCGCAGCAAACCCGATGGCCTCCTGCATCAGTGTATATCCGGGGCCGGAGGTGGCTGTCATTGCCTTGCTCCCGCCCCAGCGGGCGCCGATGATGGCGCAGGCTGAACCGATCTCATCCTCCATCTGAATAAAAGCGCCGCCTGCTTTCTGCATTTCACCCGACAGCATCTCGATGATCTCTGTGGACGGGGTGATGGGATATCCCGCAAAAAAGCGGCACCCTGCGAAAACGGCGGCTTTGGCACAGGCTTCATTGCCTTGCAGAACGACTTCGGTTGTTGGTTGATTTCTGCTTTCCATGTGTCTTTTTCCGGCTCTTTTTAAGCTCTTTTTTTGGCCCTTTTTTGAACGACTAATATTTTCCTTTTCGTCTTCATGGTAACATTGTATACACTTTCAGGCAAGCAAAAAGCCTTGAAAAATCAAGGCTTTCGTTGTTCAATAATCGACTTTTGTATTTTTGTATACGATTTTAGCGGGCTAAAATTTCGCTATTTTAACGCAGTAAATCGATGATCAGTACGTCATTTCACCCACCGTTTTTTTGCCCGGCAGGCCGACTGATCCAGATGGTATCCTGCCGCCCGCGCCGCGGCCTCCTCGTCCCTGGCCTCGATGGCCCGGTAGATCGCCGCGTGCTCTTCATAGATCTCCGGCAGATCTTCGTCTTTTTTCAGAGTCTCACGCCGCGCCTGGTGCACATAGTCCTGATAGGTCTTCAGGACCTGCACGATGAAACGGCTGTGGGTCATCCGATAGATCATGAAATGGAAATCCTCGTTTGCCTGAAGGAGCTTCTCATAGCTGACCTGCTCCGTACAGAACCGCATCAGCTCCAGCTGCTCCTTCAGCTGGGCAATGCTGTCATCGTCCGCGTGTTCAATGGCGCGGCGCACCGCCAGTTCCTCGATGACACGCCGCACGGCATAGATGTCCGACATGTCCTCCTGACTGAAACCCCGGGCGAAACATCCCTTGTTGGGGATGTATTCCACCAGCTGTTCTTTTTCCAGCTGTCGGAATGCATCTCTGATCGGGGTGCGGCTCACCTTCAGCTCCGAAGCGATCCTGCATTCTGTGAGCTTTTCGCCCATCTCGTATTCGCCGTGCAGTATCCTGTTTCGAAGGATCTCCGCAACTTCGTCTGCAAGTGATTGATTTCCTTGATATTCTTCCCGTTCCATGATGCCTCTCCTCTGAATGTCCTGACTGCCCGGGGGGCAGATACTGTTTTACAGCAGATGATTCTCGATGACCTGGATTTCCGGATGGAAGTCCTCGATCTGGAGATAGTACTCGGCAGTATCGAAGAATGCCTGCATGGGAGCCAGTCCGATGATCTCTGTGCCGATGACCGGAACGCCGTATCTGGCAGCTTCCGCCCGCACCAGCTCAGTGACTCTGTAGAGCGGTGTTACCGTGAAATCAGTCATATTGATGGAGACCTGCGCGATGTTTCTGTCTTCCAGCATAACGCCCATGGCCTTGACGCACTTGAGTCCGCCGCTGGATTCACGGATGATCTTGCCGATCTTCGTGGCGATCTCCAGAT
>CAMNJK010000193.1 GCA_946541435.1 uncultured Bacillota bacterium | reverse complement strand
ATCTGATGGAGGCGTCCATCCGGATCACCAAGCAGGCCATGCTGGAAGAGAAGTACTCCATCGCGGATGAGATCGTGGAGGAACGGATCATCGAGGCCATCATTCCGGGCAAAGGCAGGTCAGCCGCGTCCGGCAGCAGCCGCGGTCCCTTTGATTTCCTTCTGGGAAACAGCGGCTATGTGAGCCAGAAAGAACAATACGAACAGCAGCAGGCGGAGAAGACGGAAGAGACCATGGACACAGAGCTGGCCAGGGAACAGGTCCGCCAGCAGCTCAGAAACGGACTCCTGGAAGAACAGTACATCGAGATCCAGGTCACGGAAACACCGAAGACCAATCAGCTGGATATGGGCAACGAGGGCATGAGCATCGCCATCGGCAACATCTTCGGCGATATGGCGCCCAAGAAAAAGAAGACCAGAAAGGTCAAGGTCAAAGAGGCAAGAAAGATCCTGCGGGAGGAAGAAGCACAGAATCTGATCGACATGGACCAGGTGACGGACGATGCCCTGCACAACTGTGAACAGAACGGCATCATCTTCATCGACGAGATCGATAAGATCGCGTCCGGTTCCGGTTACCGCAGCGGCGCGGATGTCTCCAGAGAAGGCGTGCAGCGTGATATCCTGCCCATCGTCGAGGGCAGTGTCATCAATACCAAACACGGCCCGGTCAAGACGGACCACATCCTGTTCATCGGCGCGGGAGCATTCCACACAGCCAAGCCCACGGACCTGATCCCGGAACTCCAGGGAAGGTTCCCCATCCGCGTGGAACTGGAGAGCCTGGACAAGGATACTTTTGTCAAGATCCTCACCATTCCGGAGAACGCCCTGCTGAAGCAGCACAAGGCCCTTCTGGAGACGGAAGGCATCGAGATCGAGTTCACGGATGAGGCGGTGGATGAGATCGCGGAGATGGCATTCCTGATGAATGAGCAGACGGAGAACATCGGCGCCCGTCGTCTCCATACCATCCTGGAGCGTCTGCTGGAGGATATTTCCTTCAATATCCCGGACATGGATACCGAGAAGGTGGTCATCGATCAGGCCTATGTGAAGGAGATCTTCGCGGAGAAGATCCATCCCGAGGATATCGACAAATACATTCTGTAACGGGAATAGTATTATTTTTAACAGTATTTAGAAAAGTCAATATTTTTTGTTGCGCATTTGCGCTTCTTTCATGTATACTGTAATCGTAGAGGGCTGGGATCAGAGTATAAACCGGCCCGCAGCTTCGACATGTAGTTAGAATGAGGTGAAAAATGAGCGACGTATTGAATAATGTCAGGAAGCTGAACTGGCTTTTACAGGAGAGCCCGACAGGGGCATTTTCGTTTAATGAGATGTGCGGCATTCTGAGCGACATGCTGGATGCCAATGTTTATGTAGCCAACGTCAGAGGCAAAGTGCTGGGCGTGGCTTATAAAGTCAAATCAGACAGTTCCACCATCATTGATTCGGAAACGGAGATCGAATTCTTCCCGCCGGAATACAATGATGAATTCCTGAAAATCGGGGAAACGGTGGCAAACGCCACCGGAGATGACGTGCTGGAGATCTTCAAGTATGATTATGATACTGCTGACAAGATCCACACCATCATCCCCATCATGGGCGGCGGTAAGCGCTGGGGTACACTGATCATGGTCAGATATACTCCGCCGTTTACGGATGAAGACCTGGTGCTGGGAGAATATGGCGCCACAGTCATCGGACTGGAGATCCAGCGCCGCAAGACCGAAGAAGAGAAAGCTGAAGAACGGCAGGTCTCCATGGTCCGGATGGCCATCGGCACCCTGTCCTATTCCGAGGTGGAAGCGGTGCAGCAGATCTTCGCGGAACTTGACGGGGACGAGGGCCTGCTGGTGGCCAGCAAGATCGCGGACCGCTCCGGCATCACCCGCTCGGTGATCGTCAATGCGCTCCGCAAGCTGGAGAGCGCCGGTGTCATCGAATCCAGATCCCTTGGAATGAAGGGGACCAGGATCAAGATCCTCAACAGCAAGTTCAAGGATGAGCTGAAACGGATGACCGTTTAAGATCCTTCACATTACGGAAATGAAAGATAAACCGCCGCGTGGGGAGAGTTTCCGCTGCGGCGGTTTTCGCGTGCGCTGACTGCGGAACTGTGGTACCATAGGGACATGATACGATTCAATGAGAACAATGAGATCCTGCAAGAGGACGAATATCGCGCGATCCTGGTGGGGATCGCTCTGGATGAGGACATCAGCCATTCCATGGATGAACTGGAAGGCCTGGCGGAGGCGGCAGGCGTCACTGTGATCGGCCAGATGGTCCAGGCCCGCCAGCGCCCGGAGAAGGCCACCTGCATCGGCAGGGGAAAGCTGGAGGAACTGGCGGAACTCTGTGGATCCATGGAGGCGGATACCGTCATATTCAACGATGAACTGAGCGGCGTACAGATGAGAAATCTGGAGGAGGCGCTGAATGTCCGGGTCATCGACAGAACCATCCTGATCCTGGACATCTTCGCGGGCCGCGCCACATCCAGAGAGGGCAAGCTGCAGGTGGAACTGGCCCAGCTGCAGTACCGCATGCCGCGTCTGACCGGATTCGGCAGATCCCTTTCCAGACTGGGCGGCGGCATCGGGACCAGAGGCCCCGGTGAAAAGAAGCTGGAGACGGACCGCCGGCATATCGCGGGGCGGATCGATGATATCCGGGCAGAACTGAAAAGGCTGGCCTCCACCAGAGCCCTGCAGCGGGAGGAGCGGATCCGCTCCGGAATCCCGGTGGTGGCGCTGATGGGATATACCAATGCGGGAAAATCCGCGCTGATGAACCGGATCCTGGAAGAGACCGCAGGAGACGAGGTGACGGAGATGAAGACGGTGGCGTCAAAGGATATGCTCTTCGCTACGCTGGATCCGCAGCATCGGAAGATCTCGCCTGCGGGAGGCACGGATTTCATCCTCATCGATACGGTAGGCTTTGTCAGCAAACTGCCCCACGGACTCGTTGAGGCTTTTAAGTCCACCCTGGAGGAAGTGCGGGATGCCGACCTGCTTTTGCATGTGGTGGATACTTCCTACGAACAGCGGGATTTCCAGATCGAAGTGGCCCAGCGGGTCATGGATGAGATCTGCGGGACCCGGCCGGAAGAGATCATGGTCTACAACAAGATGGACCTGACGGAAGAAAGGCCGCTGGATGCCAGCGGGCACGATGCCCTGTTCGTTTCTGCAAAAACAGGCCGGAACGTGGATGAGCTCCTGCGCAGGATCGACCGGGTGCTGACGGGCGGACTGGTCTCCGCCGCATTCCTGGTGCCCTACGACAAGGGCGCGGTCACATCGGCCCTGTGCGCCGGCGGACAGGTGGAATCCATGGATTATACGGAGACGGGAACGGTCCTGCGGGGCAGGTTCCGCAGAGAGGATCTGGGACGGTACCGGGCTTATCTGACGGAGGAGACGGCCGGACCCGGGGAAGGGCAGGAAACACAGACGAGGTAAGGAATGGAACTGTACAGAA
>CAMNJK010000192.1 GCA_946541435.1 uncultured Bacillota bacterium | reverse complement strand
GTGTCCGCCTCCTCCTTCAGGATATACTGGTAGTTACAGAACTCCGACTCCAGGATCTGAGCCTTGAACTGATCCAGCAAAGGCAGGAAAAGCGAGCCGAACAGAAAGATGACGCTGGACAGGAAGATGCCCGCGAACAGGAGAAGATAGGTGGACCGGTTCTGCAGCATGACCCGCAGATGGAACCGGGACTTGAAGCGGAGATCCGGCAGCTTCACCGCCCGGCTCTGTCTGTGCCGCTTCAGGTCCCGGCGCAGGAAGGCCAGGGGCGGCAGGGACAGGGCCCTTCCGATCACCAGAAGCTCCACCAGGATCACCAGGATCACCGGAATGACGGTGGTCTTCACGAAGGCCTCGCCGCTCCACACGGTGACGTAGGTGGGCAGGGAATAAGAATGGTAATACATGTCCGCCATGATCTTTTTGAGCACGGTATAGCCCAGGATGTTGCCGGTCAGCGCCGCGGCGAAGGTCACCAGGGCCGGCAGGGAAACATAGTGGACCAGGAGCTCCCTGCGGGTGTAGCCGGATGCCCTGAGGGTGCCGATGGTGCGAGCCTCCTGCTCGATGGTGGACCGGGTGGTGATGGCGAAGGCGAATGCCAGCACGCAGGTGACGATATAGAGGAACCATTCGAACATGATTTTGTCGCTGCCCATATCCTCGCCGGTGAACATGATGGCCTGGTTGTCCTGGCGGGAGATGAAGTCCTTCAGGGGCGTGTCGATGTCCACCGTTTCATCATCGGAATCGCCGTCATCAAAAGCGTCTGCCGACAGCAGCATGTTCCAGATCATGGGACTGACGGCGGTATCCGCTCCCAGCATGGCGTTCTCGTAGACCACCTCCATCAGGTCTTCCGCCCGTTCCTCCTGTTCATCATCCGAGAGGGTCTGGTCCGTGTAGCGCCAGGCGTAGGAATAGACCAGGCCGCTGGAGCTGAAGGCATCGAACTGTTCGTCCGTCACCAGGGCGATGCTGAAGGCATGGGCGTTGAACATCATGTCGGCGTTGTTCTTGAACATGGAGCTGTAATCGCTGAGGGCCACCAGGCCCACCACTGTCAGATCCTGTCCTTCGATGGTCAGGGTCCCGCCGATGCCGATGTTGTTGTTCTCGGCGAAGAGCCGGTCGATCACGATCTCCCCGGACTTTTCCGGAAGCCTTCCTTCCATCACATCCGCCCGGTTCACCTCGTCGCGGGGCCGATAGATCCGGATGGTCTTCTGCCCGTCGCCGTAGTCGATCACCTTGTCCTTATAAAAAAGCTCATACAGGGTAACGTCTTCATCCTCGATGTTCCGCACAGCCCGCCCGGTCAGCTTCATGTCGCAGTTGAAGTGGCCGTTCTCCACATCATACTTGTCAAAACTGTCGTTGTAAGCCCGGATCATGCTTCCGTCTGCCACGATAAAGCCTGACACCAGTCCGATCATCAGAGCCATAAAAAGAAACAGGGCAATGTACTTCCCCAGATCCCTGCGCAGCTCTCTGGGGAGGCGCTTCATCAGCGGATTATTACGCCGGCTGCCCGCCGCCTTATCTCTCGGTCCTCTTCTCTTCATGCTCTGTCGTCTCTTCTGTCTGCCGCTTCACTGCCGCTGCAGTGTCCGGCGCCGCATTTCCATGTTCCGGCGCCGCGTCTCCAGGTTCCGGCGCCCCTCTACCACTCCAGCTGGGCTGCCGGAGTCTTCCGGTCGTTGGTATACTCTTCCCGGATCTGTCCGTCCCGCAGGATGATCACCCGGTCCGCCATGTCCCGCAGGGCCTCATTATGGGTGACCATGATCACCGTGCTTCCATATTTGGCGTTGACCTCCTCGATCAGGGTCAGGATCTCCTTCGAGGTATTGTAATCCAGGGCTCCCGTGGGTTCATCGCAGAGGAGGATGTCCGGGTTCTTGATGATGGCCCGGCCGATGGATGTCCGCTGCTGCTGTCCGCCGGAGATCTGATTGGGCATTTTGTCCCGGTGATCCGCAAGCCCCAGGGTCTCGATCAGGTCCTGCAAAGGCAGGGGCTTTTCGGACAGATAGGCCCCGACTTCGATATTCTCCTTTACCGTCAGGTTGGGAATCAGGTTGTAGGACTGAAAGACATAGCCCAGATGGCTTCTCCGGTATTTTGACAGCTGCTTCTCGTTCATCCGCTCGATGGTGCTGCCGTCGATGGTGACGCTGCCGCTGTCCAGGGAATCGATGCCGCCGATGATGTTCAGCAGGGTGGACTTGCCGGAGCCGGACGGCCCCAGCAGGACGCAGATCTCGCCCTTGCCGATGCTGCAGCTGATGCCCCGCAGCACCTGGGTGCGGTTTCCCTCCTCGCCGTATGATTTTGTGATGTCCTTCAGTTCAAGATACATATGGAATCCTCTCGCTGGACCTGTCTGTTTCGGTTTTTGCTTCCGGCTCTTAGTTAGTTGAGGTTAACTAACCGCAGTATACACCCTGCCGGGCCGAAAGTCAACTGAGCCGACGCCTGCGCCTCTTGCAGTGTCTTCGAACCCGTGATGTTCGCACGCAAACATCAGCGCTGTTCAATTCATGAAAAACAACGATTTGAGGTGAAGTTGTACGTTCTTTGAACGTCCTGATTCTTGCGTACCCATTCCTTTTCTGATACAATTATTGTCAGAATTATTATCCTCATTAGCAAGTTCAATTATCACTATCAAAGTCTTTAATCAATACGGAGGGCAAAATGAATCTGAAAAAAATGACGTTGAACATCAACGGCGCTGACCGGATGTTCATCTGTGATCCTGCCAAGGATACCCTGGCAGATGTTTTGCGTCGCATCGGTCTCACCGGCACCAAGGTGGGCTGCGGCATGGGTGCCTGCGGCGCGTGTTCAGTAATCGTCGACGGCAAAGTCGTCCGTTCCTGTATGCAGAAGATCTCCAAGATGGAAGAGTACCAGAAGGTCACCACCATCGAGGGCATCGGCAGCGTAAACTATCCCCATCCCCTGCAGTCCATGTGGGTCGCCATGGGCGCGGTCCAGTGCGGTTACTGCGTACCGGGCTTCATCGTATCGGCTTACCAGCTTTTGCAGGAGAATCCCGATCCCACCAGAGAAGACGTCAGAGACTGGTTCCAGAAGCACCGCAATGTCTGCCGGTGCACCGGCTACAAGCAGATCGTTGACGCAGTCATAGCTGCCGCCGCGATCATGCGGGGCGAGAAGACCGTGGAAGACTTCAGATACGACTGGACCAAGGACATCGGCAACTTCTACGGCAAGCCGCTGGAGCGTCCCAACGCCCTGCCCAAGGCATGCGGCGTCTGCGACTACGGCGATGATATCGAGCTGCACATGCCGGCAGAGACCCTGAAGGTGGAAATGGTCATGCCGCGGATCGCACATCACGCCAAGATCAAGAAGATCGACGCAGAAGAAGCTCTGAAGATGCCGGGCGTGGTGAAAGTCATCACTGCCAAGGATGTCAAAGAACTGGGCTGCAAGAACTACTTCATGGCTTTCGGATTCTCCGAGAGAACCGTGGAAC
>CAMNJK010000191.1 GCA_946541435.1 uncultured Bacillota bacterium | reverse complement strand
GATTAGATGCTGACTTTAAGGACGCAATGAAGAAGAGAGAGACTGTCCGCAAGGAGACGATCAATTTCGTCCGTGCTGCCATCAAGCAGTTCGAGGTGGACAACAGGGAAGAGATCGATGACGCAGGGGTCGCAGCGATTCTGGCCAAGCAGGTCAAGATGAGAAAGGATGCCCTCGCTGACTTTGAATCTGCCGGACGTACAGATCTGGTAGATGCTTACAACGCAGAGATCCAGGTGCTCCAGGAGTACATGCCGAAGCAGCTGAGCGCGGATGAGATCATGGATCTGATCCGTGAGACCGCAGCGGAAGCCGGTATCGAAGCCGGCAGCGGCAGAGGCTCCATGGGCAGACTGATGGGAAGCGTCATGCCGAAGGTGAAAGGCGTCGCCGACGGCAACGCAGTGAAAGACGCAGTCCTGCAGTTCCTGGGATAGATCACAGAATATACGGCGGTACCGAAGAGACAACGGTACCGCTGTTTTTTGTTTTTTGCAAAAGCTGGCCATCTTTTGTGATATACTGAACGAAGAATGCGCAGCTGTAATATAGAGACTCATAATGAATGACAGACGAGACCGTTTTTTGCCGGTGACAATGGAAGACGTGAAAGCTATGGGATGGGATCAGGTGGATTTCGTCCTGGTAACGGGTGATGCCTACGTGGATCATCCGTCTTTTGGTACGGCCATCATCGGACGCCTTCTGCAGTCCCGGGGTTACCGGGTGGCAGTGCTGGCGCGGCCGGACTGGAAGGGCCCGGAGGATTTCCGCCGGTTCGGAAGACCCCGGCTGGGCTTTCTGATCGGCAGCGGCTGTGTGGACTCCATGGTCAACAATTTCTCTGTTTTCAAACACCGGCGCCGCAGGGATGTCTACGCGCCCGGGGGCAGGGCCGGCGGCCGGCCGGACCGGGCAGTGATCGTCTATGCCGGATGCGCCCGGCAGGCATATAAGGACGTGCCGGTGATCCTGGGAGGGCTGGAGGCCAGCCTGCGGCGCCTGGGCCATTATGATTACTGGGACGACAAGGTGCGGCGGTCCATTCTGCTGGACGCCAAAGCGGACATCCTGATGTACGGCATGGGAGAGCGGGCAGTGCTGGAGATCGCGGAAGCGCTGGACTCCGGCATCGATGTTTCCGACATCGGATGGATCCGGGGAACCTGTGTGAAGGAGAAGAACCCCCAGATCTTTGATGATGATATCGTCCTGCCGCCTTTTTCTGAGATCCGGGATTCCAGGACAGCCTATGCCAGGAGCTTCGCCATGCAGTACCGCAGCAATGACGCGGTGACGGGGGTGCGGCTGCTGGAGGAATATGAAAACGGAAACTATGTCATTCAGAATCCGCCCCAGCCGGTGCTGGAACGGATGGAACTGGATGACCTGTATGCCCTGCCTTTCACGCGGAACTATCATCCCATGTATGAGGCGGCGGGCGGTGTTCCCGCCATCACGGAGGTGAAGTACAGCGTCACAGGGACCCGGGGATGCTTCGGGGGATGCGCCTTCTGCGCCATCACCTACCATCAGGGCAGGGAAGTGCGGAGCAGGAGCACGGAATCGGTGGTCCGGGAAGTGGAAGAGATGACTCAGGATCCCGGGTTCAAGGGATATGTCCATGACATCGGAGGACCCACCGCCAATTTCCGCAGGCCCTCCTGCGATAAGCAGCTGACAAAGGGAATGTGCCGCGGCAGGGACTGCCTGTATCCGAGACCGTGCCCCCAGCTGAAGGCGGAGCACGGAGAGTATCTGGATCTTCTGGATCAGGTGAAACAGATCCCCGGGGTCAAAAAAGTCTTCATCCGGTCCGGGATCCGTTACGATTATATGCTGGCGGACCATACGGACGGGAACCGTTTCCTCAAGGCCCTCTGCGCGGATCACATCAGCGGGATCCTGAAGGTGGCGCCGGAGCACATTGCGCCGGAGGTGCTGCGCTGCATGCACAAACCGGATCAGGAGGTGTTCGGGAAATTCTGCCGGGCATATGAGAGGACCAATAAGAAACTGGGGAAGAAACAGTATATGATCCCTTATTTCATTTCATCTCATCCGGGATGCACCCTGCAGTCGGCGGTGGAGCTGGCCCTCTATCTGAAGGAGACCGGATTCGTCCCGGATCAGGTACAGGACTTTTATCCCACGCCGGGGACCCTGGCCACCTGTATGTACTATACGGAGCTGGACCCCCTGACCATGGAGCCGGTCTATGTGGCCAAGACCATGGAAGAGAAGCAGATGCAGCGGGCGCTGCTGCATTTTCACAAGAAGGAAAACAGGAAGCTGGTTCGCCGCGCTCTGCACCAGGCGGGCCGTGATGATCTGACGGAGGTGCTGTGTTGAACAGGATCGAGGCCTTGCTGCAGGCCCTTCAGAACGGAAAAAAACAGTTCGATGCCATCATGAATGAAGGGGCGTACGCAGATGGGAGCACGCCTGCCTTTGCAGCGGAAGAATACTATGACCTGCGGGAGGAGACCGGACTGGGGCCGGCGGATGCTGACGGGGTCCAGATGGATCTGTTCACCATGCCCGGCAGCGGACTGATCCGTCCGGAGGAGGACGGCGGACATGAGCTGGGCCGCATCGCCGCGGGGGACAATCTGGATTACATGGTCTGGCTCCTGCGGGAGAAGGGCATGGCGGGAAAGATCCAGCTGATCTATGTGGATCCGCCCTTCTTTACCGGCGCCCGGTACCAGTCGTCCGTGCAGATCGAGAGCAGCGACGGAAGAAAGTCGCCGGTGCTGAAGGTAGGCGCCTACGAAGACCGATGGGAGCACGACCTGGGAGCATATCTGGAAATGCTGGCGGTCCGGTTTTTCCTGATGCGGGAGCTGCTGACGGACAGCGGATGCCTCTGGGTCCATCTGGACTGGCACGGGTCTCACTATGTGAAGATGATGCTGGATGAGATCTTCGGGCCGGATCATTTCATCAATGAGGTGGCATGGACCTACAAATCCGGCGGGGCCAGCAAGCGCAGCTTCGCCAGAAAGCACGACACCCTCCTGTTCTACAGCCGGACAGACCATTATAAGTTCCGCCCCCTGAAGGAGAAATCCTACAACCGGGAGGGAAAGCCCTATCACTTCAAGGGCGTGGAGGAGTTTGAGGATGAGCACGGCTGGTACACCATGGTCAACATGAAGGATGTCTGGAGCATCGACATGGTGGGCCGCACCTCGGGGGAGCGCATGGGATATGCCACGCAGAAACCGGAGAAACTGCTGGAGCGGATCATAGACGCCTGCACCGATGAAGGGGACCTGTGCGCGGACTTTTTCGCCGGCACGGGAACGCTGGGCGCGGTCTGCAGCCGCAGGAACCGGCCATGGATCCTCTGCGATGAGGGGAAGCCTGCCATCGCGTCCCAGATCCTCCGCATGGCCAGGCTGGGAAAACCCTTCCTGGTGGAGCGGCCGGTGGAGGACCGTATTGCGGGGGATGCGGAGCGGCTGGATGATACCCGTATGGCGGAAGATACGGAAGCTCCGAATGCTCTGGATGCTCCGGAAGCTGCGATGGATACAGCGGCGCCGGAAGCCCGCGCGTCCGTGGAGACAGAGATCAG
>CAMNJK010000190.1 GCA_946541435.1 uncultured Bacillota bacterium | reverse complement strand
CGAAATCATAAAGACACATGTAGGGGTCGGCGATGCTGTAGGTCGGCTTCAGCAGGTAGTCCTTGATGTGCTCAAAGGAATGTCCGTTGAATCCGCGGCTCAGGCGGTCTACCGCCGCCTTCATGGTGCGGTCCATCTGATAGAGGATCCTGCTGTCATAGCCTTCCCGCAGGTGGGCGCTCACTTCGTCCGCCCGCTGGCCGAAGATGAAGATGTTGTCTTCTCCCACAGCCTCGTACATCTCGACATTGGCCCCGTCCATGGTGCCGATGGTCACTGCGCCGTTGATCATCATTTTCATGTTGCCGGTGCCGCTGGCTTCCTTGCCCGCCAGGGAGATCTGCTCGGAGATATCCGTGGCCGGCATCAGCTTCTCCGCCATGGAGACCCTGTAGTTCTCCAGGAAGAGGACCTGCAGCTTGTCTGCGACTGTCTTGTCCTTGCGGATCTCTTCGCCCAGGCTCCAGATCAGCTGGATCACCTCCTTGGCCACATAATAGTTGGGCGCAGTCTTGGCGCCGAACAGATAGATCTCCGGACGCACTTCCGCGTTGGGGTTTTCCTTCAGCCAGTTGTAGCGGCTGATGATGTGGAGGGCGTTCAAAAGCTGGCGCTTGTACTCGTGGAGCCGCTTGGCCTGTGTGATGAACACCGCGTCCGGATTCAGCGCAACGCCGCAGTCCTGCTTCACATAATCGGAAAAACGCGCCTTGTTCTCCCGCTTGACCTCATCCAGGCGGGCGATCACTTCCTTGTCTTCCCGGAATTTGATGAAGTCGCCCAGCTTGGCGGGCTTCTTCCGGTATTCCGTGCCGATGCAGTCGTCTATCAGGCTGGCCAGGCCCGGGTTGGACTGGCAGAGCCAGCGGCGGTAGGCGATGCCGTTGGTCACGTTGGTGAACATCTCCGGCCAGGCCAGATAAAAGTCGTGGAAGATGTCTTCCTTCAGGATATCCGAGTGCAGTCCGGAGACGCCATTGATGCTGTGGGATCCAACGATGCTCAGGTTGGCCATCCGCACCTGGCTGTCGCCCAGAGGCGCCATATAGTTGATCTTGCCCGTATCCCCCGGGAATTTCTGTTCCATCTCTTCCCGGAACCTGCGGTCGATCTCCTCGATGATCACGTAGATCCGGGGCATCATCAGGTGGACAAGCTCGCTCTTCCATTTTTCCAGCGCCTCCGCCAGAACGGTGTGGTTGGTGTAGGCAACGGTCCCGTGCACGATCTCCCAGGCCTTGTCCCAGGCATAGCCGTACTCATCCATCAGGAGCCGCATCATCTCCGGGATGCAGAGGGCCGGATGGGTATCATTGATGTGGATGGCTACCTTGTCCGCCAGGTTGTCCAGGGTCCTGTGCAGCCGGAAGTGGTCCCGCAGGACGTTCTGGCAGCTGGCGGAAACCATGAAGTACTGCTGCTTCAGCCGCAGCTCTTTTCCTTCTTCGATGTTGTCCGCCGGGTACAGGACCTTGGTGATCAGCTCCGCCTTGTTGTTGTTCTGGGCCGCCCGGGTGAAGTCGCCGCTGTTGAAGGATGCCATATCGAAACCCTCGGAATCCCGGCACCGCCACAGGCGCAGCTTTCCCACCGCCTTGCTGTCCGGTCCGCTGATATACATATCGTAGGGCACGGCTTCCACCGTCTCCTGTCCCCGGATCTCGTACTGGAGTCCCTTCTCGGTCCAGTACTCATGATAGTTTCCATAGAAGCTGACCTTGAAGGTCTCGTCCTCTCTGGGGTTGAGCCAGACCCGGCCGCCGGGCAGCCAGTTGTCCGGCATCTCCGCCTGCCATCCATCGATCAGCTTCTGCCGGAAGAGGCCGTACTCATACCGCAGGGAGAAGCCCGTCACATCATAGCCGCAGGTGGTCAGGGCCGACAGGTAGCAGGCCGCCAGCCTTCCCAGGCCGCCGTTTCCCAGACCTGCGTCCGGTTCCTCATTGTACAGATCCTCCAGGTCCATATCCCTGGACTTCAGGATCTCCTCCACCATCTCTGTCTCGCCCAGATTGTACAGGTTGTTCTTGAGGGACTGGCCCATCAGGAATTCCATGCTGATGTAATAGATCTTCTTGCAGTCCTTCTGCTCCAGCTGGGCGGAACGCGCCTTGCTGTTGAAATCCCAGCGTTTGGCCAGCAGCTGCTGGTTGACCACCGTGGCCACCGCCTTATACATCTCGGTGGCTGTGGCGTCTTCAAACGATGTATGGTATTTGTTCTCCAGGCATTCGATCAGGTCATTCCGGAACGTGATCATGCCATGTTTTTTTCTGGTGCCGGCGGCTTTTTTTGTTTCTTTCTTCATTGATTCCTCTCATTTCATAGATCGATCCAGGCGAAGGTTACGCCAGGCTCTTATACATCTCCACATAATCCAGGGCGGCGATCTTCCAGCCGAAATTCAGCTTCATATTGTGTTCCACCAGCTTGCGCCAGTCCGGCTTGTCCGTGAACAGGGCCGCGGCCTCTCTGATGGTCTGTTCCAGTTCCGGTCCGGAGTAGCCCGCGAAGACGAAGCCGTTGCCGTCTCCCAGCCGGCAGTCGGTGATGGTGTCCGCCAGTCCCCCGGTCTGCCGCACGATGGGCACTGCCCCGTACCGGCAGGCGATCATCTGCGCCAGGCCGCAGGCTTCGATCCGGGAGGGCATCAGGAAGAGATCCGCTCCCGCGTAGACCCGCCGCGAACGGGCCGGGTCAAATTCGATCATGCAGACCGCTCTGCCCGGATGGCGGCTCTGCAGGCCCCGGAAGTAATCTTCGTACTTCTGATCTCCGGTGCCCAGCAGGACGAACTGGATCTTGTCATCGTTCAGGAGCCGGTCCATGCAGTTCATGACCAGATCGATCCCCTTGGGCTCCACCATCCGGGTGATCATGGCCATCACCGGGATGTCATCCCGCAAAGGCAGGCCAAGCTCCTCCTGCAGGGCCCTGCGGCAGTCCTGTTTCCCCGCCGGCCGCCGGAAGGAGAAGTTCTTCGCAATGGACTTGTCCCTGGAAGGATTGTAGCTGTCATTGTCGATCCCGTTCAGGATGCCCCGCAGTTTGTGTTCGTTCTTGCGGATGATGGGGTCCATGCCGAAGGCAATGGCAGGATCCAGCAGTTCCCTGGCATAGGTGGGGCTGACCGTGGTGACGATATCCGCGCACTCGATGGCGCCCTTCATCAGGTTGACATCCCCGCCGTATTCCACCAGATGGGTCATGTCCGGCGGCAGATCCACGACGTCGCCCATGACATCCATGCCGTAGTGTCCCTGATACTGGATATTGTGAATGGTGAAGATGGTCTTCGTGAAAGTCCTGCGGAATACCGCGAACTGGTAGACCGGAACCAGCGCCGTCTGCCAGTCGTTGGCATGGATGATGTCCGGGACGAAATCGATGATCTCCAGCGCCTCAAATACCGCCTTGGAAAAATAGGCGAAACGCTCGCAGTCATCGTAATAGCCGTAGAGACCGTCTCTCTTGAAATAGTATTCATTGTCGACAAAATAGTAGGTCACGCCGTCATACTCCAGCCGGAAGACTCCGATGTGCTGCAGCCGCCATCCCAGGCTGACCACGCCGGCGCCCAGATACTCCATCTGCTCCCGCAC
>CAMNJK010000189.1 GCA_946541435.1 uncultured Bacillota bacterium | reverse complement strand
AGATCATGATCAGGACAGCTAAGATTAAGATGGATCGTTTCTTCAGCATGGTTTTCCCCCTTTGGATACGACATATTCAGTGATATAATTATTATTCAGAAAGTACAGGAAGCAATAGGAGAAAAGTCAATGAGAAAAAGAAACTATCTGAAAGCAGCATTTGTGGGAGGCCAGCTGATCACCGGCGCCGATAAGACGGCGGTGCAGGACTGCCTCGTGGTCATAGAAGAAGGGAAGATCGTTTTTGCCGGAGAACAGGGTGCCGCAGACGCACCGGATCTGGAAGGATACCAGATCATCGACATCTCAGGGAAGACTCTCATGCCGGGCATCATCGATGCCCATCTTCACCTCAGCGGCAACCTGAACGACAATGACTCTGACTGGGTCAGAGAGCCGGTCCTCCAAAAGCAGGTCATGGCTGTGCAGCAGGCCCATGACTGCCTGGAAAACGGTCTGACCACCGTAGGGGAGATCTCCCGGTTCGGCATTCCCATCAGAAATATGATCAACGCAGGGCAGATGCAGGGGCCCAGGATCATCGCAACAGGAAGAGGATTCTGCGCCACCGCCTCCCACGGCGATTCCCATAACTGTTCCATTCAGGAAGTGGCCGAGGGTCACCCCTGGGCGGAGGCCGTAGACGGCCCCTGGGAGCTCAGAAAGGCTGTCAGACGGAGATTAAGAGAGGTTCCGGACGCCATCAAGGTCTGGGCCACCGGCGGCGGGATCTACCGCTGGGATACCTCCCGGGATCATCATTATTCAGACGAAGAACTCAGGGCTGTGGTGGAGGAATGCGCGCTGCGTCATGTCCCCACCTGGTACCATACCTACGGTGATGTGTGGCCGTCCATCAATGCGGGCGCGGACTTCATCATCCACGGATTTGAAGTGGATGACGAGGCATTGAAGGTCATGGCGGAGCGGGGGATCCACTTCTGTCCCACCATCGGTTTTCTGCCGGCCTGGCTGGCCACCTATCCGCCCCAGTATATTCCCGGCGTCCATGACAAGTATGAAGGAGACACACTGATCGAAAAGGAACTGGCCCGCCTTTATGATAATGTCCACAAGGCATACGAACTGGGCGTCATCCTTACCACAGGTTCCGACAGCTTCAATAACGATTCCACACCCTACGGGATCACCACCATCGAAGAGATCTACCGGTTCGTTGACAGCTGCGGCATCAGCGAAATGGATGCCATCATCGCGGCCACATTAAACGGAGCCAAGGCCCTCCGGTGCGATGATGAGACCGGCAGCATCGAGAAGGGCAAGTGCGCTGATATGCTCCTCATCGATGGTGATCCGCTTAAGAGCATCTATGATATCAAAGTGGAGAACATGGAGATGATCATCAAAGAAGGAGAAAAAGTGATCCGCTGAGACAGCGGCGGAAATAAAACATCGGCGGCAGGAGAACATCGGCAGATACAGGAGGTCTGACATGGCAAGAAAAACAGACATTACGCTGGAACATCAGCGGGAATTCATCAGAGGGGATTCCCTGCGGGATGGTATCATCTATGAGATCGTGGAACTGGAGTGGAACATGATGCAGGAGGTCCGTGAGGCCCAGGGAACACGCCTGGATGAATCGGAGTTCGAATCCTTCTATCAGGTCCGCTACAGCCAGCACAGCGCCATGAACTCGGATACCCTCGGGCTCTACAAGGGAGATCTGTCTGTGGCGACCCACACGGGCAGGAACTTCATGGCTGAGAAATACGCCTATATGAAGGATCAGACAGCGCTTCCGGCAGATCCCATGATCCAGTCCCTGATCCAGCAGATCCTTCCCATGATGATGGAGTCCCAGAACAAGTTCGCGGCGGAGTTTCCCGCGCTGGCAAGCCTGGGGCGCGCCTTCGATCCCATGGAAAACCTGGTGCCTGTGGAAGTCTACATCACCAGTGAACTGGTCTTCCGGTCGGATACCACCCTGCAGATGATCCTGCGTGACGTACGGCTGAATCCGGATTACATCCGTGATATCTACGAAGTCTTCGTCAGCTTTTTCGGACAGGATTCCCTGCAGAAGGCAGAGGTGCTGGCCGCATCCCGGCAGATGAAACCCTGCCGCGGCGCCACATTATAGGGCGGGCGTTTTCGTGTTGGCAATGCGGAAAAGCAGAAGGGGATGCTGCAAACAATTTTTGAACGTAAATGTCGGAATTTGTTTGGCATGAAACAATTATCGGGATTTTGCTTATGAAATTGTTTCTCTGATAGTGTGCAAACAGGGCAAAGGGAGTAAATATCGTCTGGAAACATGTGATTTTTACCCTTTGGGTTCTTCCAGATGACCTTTTACCTAAAAGCCAGTCCCAAAAAACCAATGAATACCCCTGAAATTGTTTGACGTTAAACAATTTCTAATGTAATGGATGATTATTTGTTTACGCATCGATCATCAGCGATAAGAAAAAGAAAAGAGGATCGGTATGCAGAATAAAATGTATCAGGTCTCAACACTGCAGGCGCTTGCCCTGGGCTACAGCCGGGCTGTGATCAGCGTTGATGAGCTTCTTCAGGAGGGCGACACCGGTCTTGGGACTTTTGAAGACGTGAACGGCGAAATGATCGTCATGGAAGGGCACTGTTACCGGGCTGATCAGGATGGAAACATCCAAGAGGTCGATCCTGAGACTGGCGTTCCCTTTGCAGCTGTGGCCAGACTGTATGGAAATCAGGAGTTTCCATTGAATGATATGCCGGATATCGATTCTGTGAGAACAGAGCTGACCAGAAAAATCGAAGAACGATTTGGCCTTAACAGCATGCATGTTGTGAAGATCGAAGGCTTGTTCAAAAAAGTGGACGCCAGATCTGAAGCGCCATACAGGTCCCATCATGTGCCCCTGAAAGAGGTGCTCGGACAGACCCAGAAAGCATTTATTTTTGAGGAGATCCGCGGATCCCTGGTGGGTGTCTATTTTCCGGATTATATGGACGGGATCAATATGCCCGGATGGCACCTGCATTTTCTATCGGAAGACAAATCCGTGGGAGGACATGTCTTTGATGTATGTATCCGGGAAGGGGCGGCAAGTGTGGATAAGATCACGAACATGGTGATCAAGTTACCGGATTCACCCGCCTTTGATACCTATTCCCTGAAACAGGATCTGCAGGATGAAATTAAATCAGTGGAGTGAATGTTATGATCAAAGTGTATTGTTACAGCAGATGCAGCACCTGCAAAAAAGCGCTGAAATGGCTTGAAGAAAACGGGATCGAACATACGGTGATCGATATCAAGGAAGATCATCCGGATGAGGAAACACTGAAGAAATATTACGGGATGAGCGGGCTGCCCCTGAAACGGTTCTTCAATACCAGCGGAATGCAGTATCGGGAACTTGGACTCTCAAAGAAACTGCCTGAGATGAGCGAGGAAGAACAGCTTGCCCTGCTGGCGACAGACGGCATGCTGGTCAAACGGCCTCTGCTTGTGGGGGAAGACTTCGTGCTGACCGGATTTAAAGAAGACGCATGGGCAGAACGCCTTCTGGTGAAATAAGAGATGGCAATGATGAACTCATGCAACACGATCAACGGAACAGCTATGTCGGATGCGCAGATCCGGGCCTATCTGGATCGGATCGG
>CAMNJK010000188.1 GCA_946541435.1 uncultured Bacillota bacterium | reverse complement strand
TTAAGTTATTTTTAAGTTTCGTATTTTAAGATGGTATCATCGAGAAGATATCAAACGGCGGGGAATCGCCGAATTTCATCAAAAGGAGGACTTTCAATGACGAAGACGTTGACGAGAACAGGAAAGAGGACCCTGGTGGGGCTGTTGGTGGCAGCGATGCTGTTTACGCTGGCCTTCCCCCTGCAGGTCCGGGCAGAATCCTATACCGCAGATACGACATTTACTTTCACGGATTCCGGGATCACGGCATCCGGCAGTGAAGACGGGTACAAGATCGAAGGAACGGATCTGACCATCAATGGGGCCGGCACCTATGTGGTGACCGGGTCCTGCAGCGAGGGCAGCATCAAGGTCAAGAAAGAGACCACAGGCGTGACGTTGGTGGTGAAGGACCTGACATTAGCTTCTTCCACGACAGCGCCGATCTCCTGCAATAAGACCACGGAGGTCAAGATGATCCTGGAGGGCACCAGCACCATCACGGACAAGGAAGATCCGGCCAACGAGGAATCCACGGATGCGGCAGTGGCGGATGCTTTTGAAGGAGCGGCTCTGAAGGTGAAGAGCGGAGCTACGCTGACCATCAGCGGCACCGGGACACTGACGGCGGACGGCAGCAGCTGCAAGAACGCCATCAAGGGCGCAGCCACCGCTTCCATCACAGTGGAAAGCGGCACCATCAATGCGAAGGCCGCCAACAACGGTCTGGCCTCCGACGGCAATGTGGTCATCAACGGCGGTAAGATCAATGTGACTGCCGGCAATGACGGCATCAAAGCGGAACCGGATGAAGATGACACCGATTCTGCCGGTACGGTCACCATCAATGGCGGCAGCATCTATATCGACGTCACCGGCGACGGGATCCAGGCCACCGGCGACGTGACCATTAACGGCGGCACGCTTACTATTGAAGCGGACGACGATGCCATCCATGGGGATTCCAATGTGATCCTCAAGGGAGGCACCCTGACCATCAACGCCGGAGATGATGCCATCAAGGCGGAATCCATCCTGACCTTCGGGACGAAGGGTTCCACGGCCGGCCCGGATATCACCGTAAGATCCTGCAACGAAGGATTCGAAGGGGCGGAAATCTATATGTATTCCGGAAGCGCGAATGTAAAAGCGACGGACGACGGCATCAACGCAGCCAATTCCGACCTGACCAATTACAACTTCCTGCTGGATATCGAAGGCGGTACTTGGACCATCAATTCCGGTGGAGATGGCGTGGACTCCAATAAGGATATCGTGGTGAACGGCGGGACCACCATCGTATACGGGCCGACGAACAGCGGCAACGGCGCTCCGGATTATGAGGGCAGCTGCACGGTCAACAGCGGTGAACTTCTCTGCATCGGCTCCAGCGGCATGGCCATGGCACCCAGCTCCGGCACCTACGTGATGTTCGGCGCAGGCGGTCAGATGGGCGGCATGGGTGGCCAGAGAGGCCAGATGGGCCAGCAGACCGGTCAGACAGGACAGACCACTCAGACGACACAGACAGCGATTTCCATCACAGCCGGCAGCACCATCGCCATCAAAGACGCCTCCGGCAACACGCTGATCGAGACCACTTCTCCGAAGGCGGCCACTAACGTGATGTTCGCTTCCGGCGATCTCACCAGCGGTTCCACCTACACCCTGTATGTGAATGGGACACAGGCAGCAACGACGACTGCAGCTGCCGGTAACGGACAGGGCGGCATGCAGCCGGGCGGAAACGGCGGTCAGCAGCCCACAGACGGCACGATGCCCACGCCTCCGGATCAGAGTGGGACCAGTGTAGCCGGATTCACCGATGTGAAGACGACCGACTGGTTTGCACAGGCAGTACAGTATGTCAGCAGTGCGAAGTATATGAACGGGACTTCCGCTGCCACCTTTGAACCCAATACCAACCTCAGCCGCGGGATGATCGTTCAGATCCTGTACAATATGGAAGGAAAGCCGGCAGTCAGCGAAGCTTCGTCCTACACGGATATCAGCGACTCCGACTGGTACGCGGATGCGGTGGCCTGGGCTGAGGACAACGATATCGTCCAGGGCTACGGTGGCGGCAAGTTCGGTGCCGCCGACTCCCTCACCAGAGAGCAGGCAGCCACCATCCTGAACCGCTATGCGGAATACAAGGGGCTGGACGTGACAGCAAGCGCGAACCTTTCCTCCTACTCGGACGCTTCCAAAGTATCCGATTGGGCGAAGAGCGCCATGCAGTGGGCCGTAGGCTCCGGGATCATCAGCGGCACCTCCGCTACGACACTGGATCCGGCAGGCACCACCACCCGGGCACAGATGGCACAGATCCTGATGAATATGAAATAGAGAGATCCCTCGCTTCGCTCGGGATGACATCCAGGAGGATGTCATCCCGAAGACGAAGCCTGAGGGATCTTCTTCAATCTCCCGTCTGAATATGATATAATACAAAAAACGATGAAAAGGAGAAATCTATGAGACTTTTACTGGCAGAAGACGAAAAATCCCTGGCGAGGGCGGTGTCGACCATCCTGCAGAAAAACAATTATTCTGTGGACGTGGTGGACAATGGCCTGGATGTGCTGGATTATGCGGATGCCGCGGAATATGATTGCATCATTTTGGATATCATGATGCCGAAGATGGATGGGATCACGGCGCTGAAAGAGCTGCGGAAGCAGGGCAACACGGTGCCGGTGATCATGCTGACGGCCAAGTCCGAGCTGGACGATAAGATCCTGGGCCTGGACAGCGGTGCCAATGATTATCTGACCAAGCCCTTCGAGGTGAAGGAACTGATGGCCCGGATCCGGGCGGTGACCCGGGTGCAGTGGCAGCAAAAGGATTCGACCCTGACCTTAGGAAACCTGACCCTGGACTGTGCGGCCTATGAGATCTCGACCCCCAGCGGGAAGGAACAGCTGGCCAATAAGGAATTCCAGCTGTTGGAGATGCTGATGCGGGATCCGAAGGTGAAGATCTCCACGGATACGCTGATGGAGCGGATCTGGGGGTTCGAGAGCGAGTCCGAGACCAATGTGATCTGGGTGCACCTCTCCTATCTGCGGAAGAAGCTGAAGAAGCTGGATGCCAATGTGGAGATCAAAGCGGCCCGGAATTTCGGATACTATCTGGAAGTGAAAGAGTAAGTCATGATCAAGAAACTGCGAATCAAGTTCATCGCGATAACGATGCTGTCCCTGTTCCTGGTATTGGCGCTCATTCTGGGGACCATCAACATCATCAACTACCACAATATCGTCGAGGATGCGGATGCGACTCTGGAGGTCCTGCAGGAAAACCAGGGGAGCTTCCCCACGGAGCAATATCACCAGAAGAGGGCACTTCAGGACACGACTGTTCAGGAAGAGGAGGATGTCGACGAGTTTGACGAAGATGACCTTCAGCCGGTTCCGGGAACGAAACCCGGCACCGATGCTTCCGGTCAGAACCCTCCCGCGAAGCCTTCCGGAGAAAACATCGCACCTCCTGCCGAGAACCGGGAGGATTGGATGAAGGAAGGTCACGGCGGCCTGTCCCGGGAGACCCCTTATTCCGCCCGGTACTTCTGGGTGTTCTTTGATGAAAACGGGGAGATCTCCGAGACGAATACCGACCGGATCATCTCTGTGGATGAAGAACAGGC
>CAMNJK010000187.1 GCA_946541435.1 uncultured Bacillota bacterium | reverse complement strand
TATGGCGGAATTGGCAGACGCGCACGGTTCAGGTCCGTGTGATAGCGATATCGTGTAGGTTCAAATCCTATTATCCGCACCAAAAAAGCTGTTGCTTCAGAGCAACAGCTTTTTTCTTTCTCATCTCACTTTCAGGGTCAAAGGACGATCTTCTCACCGCACTGTGAAGTGCAGATCCTTCACCCCATTGTTCCGGTAGTATGCCTCACGCACCGCTCGTTTTCCGTCGGAGGATCCGTTCAGACGCAGCCGGACCGTGTAGTTCCCGGCTTTCCAGGACAGGGTCCGGCCAGCCTTTGCATTGAGGGTGAACTGGTCCGCCGCCTGCCCGCCGGCGCTGATGCGGAAGCTGTGTTTCCGGGTGCCGGACGCCACTTTCTCCCGGGTCCTGTCGCTGATGACTTCCCAGTGCACCGGGATCTCCGTATCGTCAGCATAGCCGGAATCAAAGTCCGTATAGCTCTTGTTGGCAATGAAATACTTCAGATAGATGGGCTCCCCGGGGCTGAAACTCCATTCCCCGCCGTCCCGTTTCTCACCGGCCTTCGGATCGTCCGCCTGCTCCACCCCCAGGGTGACCGCGTGATCCACGGTCAGATCCACATGGCGCATGAGATCCTTCGATCCTTCTTTCTCCGTATTGGCACTGATCAGCTCCTTCTCCGGCAGCGGCAGAGCGCAGATATCGTAGATGGCCATATCGTCGTCTGAATCATCGAAGTAACCGAGGATGGCCCAGTAGGGATTCCCCACCCTGTCTTTTTTATAGCTCAGGCGGCAGACGGTATAGGAATTCGGGCGGCGGGATTTTCTTTCATCCCTGTACTTCAGCAGTTCCGCCGGATCCTTGATGGATGCCGCCCTGGTTTTTTCCTCGCCGGAGGGAATTCCGTCGTTGTCCCCATCCGCCAGAATAATGGCCTGATAACGATCTTCGATGTGGGCTGCGTCCGGATCCGTGATGATGCCGACAATGGTGACTGAATGGATGGAGGACTTCAGGGCACCCCCCGAAAGATCACCGATGGATCCCTGAAAAACTGCCTGGCGGGAGCTTACGGGAAGGTCTTTTTCGTCGCTGTCCTTCCCCGCGCCGTCCTTCAGGGGGCCGCCGATCCGGATGAGCTGGCGGATCTGAGACGGATCCCGGACAAGGTCATATTTCCTTTGCACCAGAGTACTGACGAAGGACTTCTTCCGGCCGTCCGAAGCTTTGCCGCCGCCCTTCAGGCTGGCGTGCCTGGTCCTGTCATCCGCGTAGAACTGGCCCATGAACATCCAGTCCAGCCCCCTGTCGGCATCAGCCCCGTAGGATGTGAATCTGGAATTATAATAACGGAAAATCTCATCTTCAGATGTGAACTTTTTATCCGTCCGGGGATCAGTCATGCCGTCGGTCCATCCGGAGATCCACAGCATATTGGCGCAGGCCGCAGCCCAGCAATGGTTGGCGTCATAGCCGTCATCCGTGGCGGTCTTATCCCATTTCTCCGCATCGCAGAAGGCATCGTCCACCAGACGGATGGACTCCCGGGAAGCCGTACTGTAATGATTGCAAAGGCTGGCCAGGACCTGTTTCCGGTTGCCCTCCTTCAGTCCGGACATGACAAGACGCAGCTGCTTCCCGTCCGCCGACTTGAATGCTGTATCGACTGAGATGAAGCTGCTGGTCCTCTTGGCGCCGCTGTTCAGTTTGACTTCTTTCGTTCCGGCAAATGCGGGACCGGCTGAGCATAGAAGGATCACAAGGATGACCATGCCCAGGATCCGGACCCTGCTGCCGTGACTTCTTTTCATATGGATGCGGTCCCTGTTCCTGCAGAAATAATTTAAAGTATATTATAACACAGAAGGACCGTACTGTGCAGACAGGATCGTTTTCAGATCAGCCCCAGATTTTGCAGGGTATCCGCCAGTCCCCCTCTGTCCATGGCGCCGGCGCAGCTGTACCTGCTTCTCAGGTGCTTCGGAGCGCCCGCCATGATAAATCCGTTTCCCACCGCGTCCAGCATGGGAGCATCATTATCGCTGTCACCGAAGCCATAGGCATCCGAAGGATCCGCCCCCAGCTCCCGCAGCACCAGGTCCACGCCGGTCCCCTTGGTGCAGCCCCGGAGGACCAGTTCGATGTACCGGTATTCCTGATAGTCGATGAGATCGAACCAGGGCTTCATCTCCTCGGCGATCTGGGGAATCAGCGACCGGTACTTCGGATAGGCAGTCAGTTTCGAGATCCGGTCCGGCAGCTTCTGCAAAGGCTGGAGATTTCCTGGATAGGACCGCTTCATCCGATGAATGATGCTTTCAAAGCCCTCGGGATAATACTCCGGATCGTAGTAGATGTAATCGGAATTATTGACAAAAAACGGGCACTGGTGCCGGTAGAGGATCTCCCTGATCTTCCCGCAGTCCTCGCCCTCGATGGCCGCGTCCAGGAGCGCCCTGTCATCCAGAAGCACATGGGTGCCGCAGCTGAAGACACCGCCGGAAAAAGGCAGGGCCTGCACCTCTGCCGGAAGAGAAGAGTATCCCCTGCCGGTGCACATCAGCAGCCGGTGCCCCCGGCGGGCGCATTCCCGCAGAGCTTCCGCGGTGGTCCCGGGCACCCCTTCTCCCGTCCGGTAAATGGTCCCGTCAATATCGAAAAATAGAATCTTTCCTGTCATAAGGTTCCCGCTTTCCTGACATTCGTCACTTAATCGTCAATGCTCCGGATGAATCTGGCCGGCACCCCGCCGACGATGGCATTTGCCGGAACGTCCTTATTCACCACGGCGCCGGCAGCCACCACGGCGTTGTCACCGATGGTCACTCCCTGGGTGATGGTGGCGTTGGCGCCGATCCAGACCCGCTTGCCGATGTGGATGGGGGCCGGATGGAGCTGCTGCCGTTTCTCGGGATCCAGGTCGTGATTCAGTGTGGCCAGCACCACGCCGTGCCCGATCAGGGCGCCGTCATCGATGAAGATCCCGCCCTGATCCTGGAACTTGCAGTCGGAGTTGATGAAGACCTGATTGCCGATGGTGATGTTCTTGCCGAAGTCCGTATAAAAGGGCGGAAAGAGTCCGAAGTCTTCGCCCACGGGTTTTCCGATCAGCTTCGAAAACAGCTCCGCCATTTCATCCGGTTCATGAAATTTCGTGTTGATCTCCATGGTGATCTTCTGGGCCTCGCGGCTGTAAAACCGCATCAGCTGAATGACCTCCGGATCCTCTCCCAGGGTATCTCCGTTGTTGAAGTGCTGCAGTAATTCCTGTAATTCCATTTTGTCGAATCCTTTCCTGTGTATCGTTCTTATGTATCGTTCTTCCTGCCCGTCGGCCTACTCCGTCATGGCGGCCTGCATCAGGTACAACAGCCATGGACAGGATCGTCCACTTATTGGACCAGAGTGTGAGCCGGCTGACCTCCCGGGAGTCCCGGTACAGAAGAGGCGCGATGAAGAGCATCATGAACAGCTCTTCCTCCACATGGATATCCGCCAGATAAGGCAGGAATAAAGCAACGCCAAAACCCACCGCGATCTGGATCAGCGGCAGAGAGATATGCGTGATGACCTGATCCAGAACAGAGGATGCCATAACACGTGACTTGCTCCCACCACTTGCAGAAGTGGGGGCTTCCTGCTCAATGGCCCTGC
>CAMNJK010000186.1 GCA_946541435.1 uncultured Bacillota bacterium | reverse complement strand
TGCTGACCCTTTGTTCCGGCGGCAACCGCCGGCCGACTGACACCGATCAATAAGGGAAGCAACCGAAAAGTGCTTTTGATATCCATGGAGCAGCGGCGATCTCATGACCGGATTCATTATTCCGGCAGGCAAAAGCAGGTGAAATAATGAAAATGGACAACAGGAAACTGACGAAAGGCACCGGCCAGCCTTTGCGGGAAGGAAAATTCAATATCCGGCCGTCTGAAATCGTCCCGGATATTGAATTGTCCTTCCGAATGCAGATCAATCCGACGACTCGATGGCCCGCACCTGCCGCCCCAGCCCTTTCAAAAGCTGGCGGTCGCTTCGAATGGTGGTGCCGGTGGTGGTGAGCATGTTGCCGGTGATGGTGGAGCTTGCGCCGCCCCGGAACAGGGCAGCGCCGTGGTCAGCGCAGAGGGCCCGGCCGGCGGCCAGACGGATGTCTGCTTCCGGTACGATGAAGCGGAAGATCGCCACGGTCCGGCGGACTTCGTCTTCGGAAAGGCGCGGCAGGGCTTCCAGCGGCGTTCCCGGAATGGGAAGCAAAACATTGATGGGAATGGAACGGACCCCCAGCTCTTCCAGTGTGAGCGCCATATCGATGCGGTCTTCCCAGGTCTCGCCCATGCCGATGATCCCGCCGGAGCACACCGACAGGCCCGCGTCCCGGGCATCCCGGATCACCCGGAGCTTGTCATCGAAGGTGTGGGTGGTGCAGATGTTGGGGAAGTTCCTGCGGGAGGTCTCGATGTTTCCATGGTAGCGGCTGACCCCGGCTTCCTTCAGCTGCCGCAGCTGATCCTTTGTGATCAGGCCCATGGACGCGCAGAGCTCCAGACCCGTTTCCTCCCGAAGACGCCGGTAGGCGGCCAGGGCCTGCCGGAACTCCGCCCCCTGAAGCGCGCGTCCGGCGGTGACGATGGCGAACCGGTCCACGCCTTCGCTTTCGTTGGACCGGGCTTCCTCCAGGATCGTCTCGGCATCCAGGAAAGGATAAGTCTCGCATTCGCTGTCGTGACGGGCGGACTGGGCGCAGAAACGGCAGTTTTCACTGCAGCGGCCGCCTTTGCCGTTGATTATAGTACAGAGGTCGACCTGATCGCCGGTCAGTTCATGACGGATCTGATCCGCAGCCTGGCAGAGGGAGTCCAGATCGCAGTCGGTGAGCCAGAGGAGATCCTCGCCCCGGCGGAGCCTGCGACCGCGGATGATCTCGTCGGCCAGAGTCCGGATACGCGCGCCATCGCCGTCCTGGCGGCAGGTCCTCCGGAACCAGTCTTTCATGGTCTCCAGCACGGTGATCAGCTGGTCCTCGGTAATGACATAGGGCACCATGGCATAGAGATACTGCAGGAAGGGGCGGTTGAAGACCCCGCGCTGCCGGGCAAAGGCAGGAAAGCCTTCCAGATCGGATTCGTCGAAAACCTCGATGCAGACACAGGCGCCCATGATGCGCACCTCCCGGACGCGGGGATCCGAGAAGCCTTCCATTTCCCGCCGGGTCACCTCTTCGATGCGGCGGATCTTTTCCATATAATCATCCCGGTCAAAGATCTCAATGGCCTTGAGCGCCGCGCTGGCCGCCAGCGGATTGCCCATGAAGGTGGGACCGTGCATCAGCGCCTTGTCCGGATCATCGTCATAAAAAGCATCGAAGACATGCTTCCGGGCCACGGTGGCGGCGTGACCAAGATAGCCGCCGGTCAGGGCCTTGCCCAGCACAAGGATGTCCGGCAGGACCACATCGGAAACGAAGCGGTGCCCTGTCCGGCCGAAGCCCGTGGCCACCTCATCAAAGATCAGCAGCACGTCGTACTGGTCGCAGAGCTCCCGGGCTCTTTCCAGGAAGGCCATGTCATACATGCGCAGGCCGCCGGCTCCCTGCAGCAGGGGCTCCACGATGAAGCAGTTCAACCGGTCATGATTGGCTGCGAAGGCCGCCTCCAGGGCATCGATCTCGGTGGGGATATGGATGAAGTTCGGGTCCGGCCCGTAGGCTTCCAGAACGAAATGGTAATCCTCATCGTCTCCCGCTTTCATGGCCTGGAAGGTGTCTCCGTGGTAGGAGTGCTCCAGAGACATGACCATGGTCCGTCCCTTGATCCCCCGGTTCATGTAGTACTGCAGGGCCATCTTCAGGGCCACCTCGATGGCCACGCTTCCGGAGTCCGAGAAAAAGCAGTAATCCAGATCTCCCGGCAGCCAGTCGGAAAGCTTTTCTGCCAGCCTTTGCACGGGATCGTGGGTCAGTCCCCCCAGCATGACGTGGGAAAACCGCCGTGCCTGTTCGGTGATGGCTGCGGTGATCTCCGGGTGGGCATAACCAAAATCATTGCTCCACCAGGATGAGATGGAATCGATCAGCGGACCCTCCGGGGTTTCCAGGATCGCTTCGTGGGCGCCGGTCACCTGAATGGGTTCCTCCATGGTTTTCATTTGTGTGTAGGGATACCAGATCATCGCAGACCTCCTTGAGATATGGGTTCATAGAGCGCAGTCAGCGCGTCGACATCGATGTTCAGATCCGTATCGCCCGCCTTGATGCAGGCGATGACGGGAATGCCGGTGAGGTGCTGGCACATATAGAGGTTGTCCTCCTGCATCACATCCCCCGGGATCCAGTTGTTGAAAATGATCCCCCGGACCGGAAGCTCCCGGTGGCGCATGTACTCCGCGGTCAGCACCACGCTGTTGATGGTCCCGAGCCCGGCGTCCGCCACCATCAGGGTGGGCAGGCCCAGCATCCGGATGATATCCTCCAGATAGAGCCGGTGCTCCTGATCGAACCGGATGGGGCAGAGGATCCCGCCGCTTCCCTCCGCGGTGATGAAGTCGCAGCGCCCCAGCAGCGCCCGGAAACCCTCCAGAACCACTGCCGGATCCACCGGGCCGCCTTCCAGCCGCGCCGCCAGATGAGGCGAGTACGCCTTCTCATAGACATAGGGACACATCTCCTGCAAAGGCTGGCGGATCCCGGAAACCTTCTTCACGTGGGCGGCATCGCCGGGGATCAGGCTGCCGTCCGGGCCTTTCGCATTGCCGCTCATGGCCGCCTTGTAATAGGCCGGGGTGAAGCCGGCATCCCGGAGTTTCTTTGTGATGAGCCCGGCAGCATAGGTCTTGCCCATGTCGGTGCCGGTGCCGGTGAGGAAAATACCTTTTGTCATAGCTCTAGTCCTTTCGTATGGATATGGCGGCGCCGGCTCAGACCGGCAGCACCGGACGCAGCCGTTTGGTGAGAATGGCTGCCAGGACACAGAGACAGATGTCCCCGGGCACCGCCAGAAGGAAGCAGTACAGAAACAGGGGCCAGATGCCCAGGGGCGTCCCGAGCACATAGTTGGAGATGATATAGCACCAGACCATGCCCAGAAGATAGACCAGACCCAGCCCTGCGAAGTTGGCTGCCAGAAGTCTCCCCAGGGTCAGCTCCCGGGCCCGTTCGATCATCCGGCCTGTCACAAAAGTACCGACGGCAAACCCGATCAGATACCCGAAGGTGGGCTTGAGAACATACCAGATCCCGCCGCCCTCGGCGAAGATCGGAAGTCCCACCAGACCCAGCGCCAGGTAGACCAATACACTGATCATGCCCCGCCGGCTGCCCAGCAGGGAGCCCGCCAGGCAGGTGAACAGAAACTGGAGGGGGAAGG
>CAMNJK010000185.1 GCA_946541435.1 uncultured Bacillota bacterium | reverse complement strand
GTGAAGCAGACGGTACTGGCAACTGAAAAAGTCAAGCGGGAAACGGGACTGTCCCATGTGTTCGCGTCCCTGAACATCCTGACCCCCTACGGGCAGAAGCAGCTGCGCGGAATGAAGCCCTTCATGCCCGGAGAGGAAGAGGGGCTGCGGGAGGAATTCGACCGGCTCCGGCAGGTGGGGGAGATCACGGGCAGAGACCCGCGCCGCGCCGGAGAGCTCAAGGAGATCCTGATGATGGTCAAGGACAACACCCTGACCATCGAGAAGAGCGCGGACAGTGTGCTGACGGTGGTGGAACTCTTCGAACTCAAGAACCTTCTGCTGCAGATGGAAAAGCTGCGGCGGATGGACGAGACGGAGCACTTCCCGCCGGAATACGTTCCCTGCGATGTGACGCCGCTCCTGGATCACCTGGATCCGGACGGCAGCAGGATCAGCACTTTCTTCATCTATGACAGCTTCTCGGAAAGGCTGGCCGGGCTGCGCAGCCGGCGCAAGGAAGCGGAGCGGCGGATCCGAAAAACGCAGAAACAGAAGGCCACGCAGCTGCGGAAGGAAACCGGCATCGTGCTCACGCCCAGGTTTGAACTGCAGGTGAACAAGGCGGATCAGGACCGGATCAGAATGGTCGAAGGGATCGCTGCCCTGGAGAAGTCTGCGGAAGACTATATGACTGTCACCTGGCGGCTGGCGGCGGACGAGGAGACGGATGCCCTGGTTCGTGAGATCGAGGACCTCACGGCAGAGATCGAGCAGGAAGAATATGAAGTCCGGCGGGTCCTGTCGGAGCATGTGGGGAAGCATCGGGAAGAACTTCTGGACGCCTGCTCCAGGATCGGGGAGCTGGACCTGGCCATCGCCAAGGCCGACTATGCCCGGGAGCATGATTGCTGTACGCCGGAGATCATACCGGAGCACAGGATCGCTTTCCGGGAGGGAAGACACCTCCAGGTGGAGGAGATCCTTCAGCGGGACGGGGGAGCATACTGCCCTATCTCCATGGAACTGACAGACGGGGTGACCTGCATCACCGGCGCCAACATGGGCGGCAAGACCATCTCGCTGAAGCTGGCGGGACTCATCATCCTGATGGCCCAGTACGGACTGCCGGTGCCCTGCGCGTCGGCGCAGCTGGGGCTTTGCAGCAGTGTGGGGATCCTCATCGGCGACAGCCAGTCCATCGAACGGGGGCTTTCCAGCTTCGGCAGCGAGATGGAGGAACTGCGGACCATGCTGGAGGAATGCCGCGACCGGAGCCTGCTGCTGATCGATGAGATCGCCAGCGGAACGAACCCGTCCGAGGGCCTGGCCCTGACCCGGGCCATTGTGGATCACCTGAAGGAGGAACCGGTCATCACCCTGATCACCACTCATTTTGAGCGGGTGGCCGAAGGGGACGATGTGGTCAACCTCCAGGTCACGGGCCTTGCCGGCGCGGACCTGTCACAGCTGGACACACAGCTGAAGGCTGCCGGGAGCACCGACCGGGTCAACGTGATCCGCAGATTCATGGACTACCGCCTGCGGCGGGTGGACGGACGGGGCGACGTGCCCCGGGATGCTCTGAATATCGCGCAGATGCTGGGCATCGACGCGGACATCATCGAACGGGCAAAGGAATATCTCAAATGACAATCCGGGGATCCTGACCACGGGATCTCCTGAAAAGAATACTGCAACCAAAGGGATTCTGAGACAAAGGAGAAGAAGGATGAAAAGCAAACTGAACCTGGATCCGGCGAAGGTAGATCACGCCCGCCAGAGCGCGGCGAAGATCGCTCGGAGCATGCAGGAATTCATCGACCGGCACACCACAGTCAGTACGGAGCGTACGGTGCTCCGCCTGCTGGGCGTGGACGGGATCGATGAGTTCGATGAGCCGCTGCCCAATGTCGTCGTGGACCAGCTTTTGAAAGCCGGCGGACTGCCCCGGGGCATCGCCTACTGGATGGGCAATGCCATGATCCAGACGGGAAAGGACCCGCAGGAGATCGCTGAGATGGTGGGCCGGGGCGAGCTGGACATCACCAAGCTGGAAACGGCGCCGGTGGCTGAGGCCGAGGAAAAGATCATGCCCCTGGTGCATGACGCGCTGAAGCGGATCCGCCAGCAGACCGAGAAGAGAAATGAATACCTGGCAACCATCGGGGAAGGCGCCCGGCCATATCTCTACGTCATCGTTGCCACCGGCAACATCTATGAGGACGTGGTCCAGGCCCAGGCGGCTGCCCGGCAGGGGGCGGACATCATCGCGGTGATCCGTACCACCGCCCAGTCCCTGCTGGACTATGTGCCCTACGGACCCACCACGGAAGGCTTCGGCGGGACCTATGCTACCCAGGAGAACTTCCGGATCATGCGGAAAGCCCTGGATGAAGTGGGTGAGGAAGTGGGCCGCTACATCCGGCTCTGTAACTATTCCTCCGGCATGTGTATGCCTGAAATCGCGGCCATGGGCGCCATCGAAAGGCTGGACGTCATGCTGAACGATGCCATCTATGGCATCCTCTTCCGTGACATCAACATGCAGAGAACCCTGGTGGACCAGTATTTCTCCAGAGTCATCATCGGTTACAGCGACATCATTTTCAACTCCGGCGAGGACAACTACCTGACCACGGACGATGCTTATGAGAACGCGCATACCGTACTGGCTTCCCAGCTGATCAACGAACAGTTTGCGGTACTGGCCAATGTCAAGGAAGAGCAGATGGGACTGGGGCACGCCTTCGAAATGGATCCGGACATCGAGAACGGATTCCTGTATGAGCTGTCCCAGGCGCTGATGGCAAGGGAGATCTTCCCCAACGCGCCGCTGAAGTACATGCCGCCCACCAAGTACATGACCGGTAATATCTTCAAGGGCAATGTGCAGGATGCCCTGTTCAACATGATCGCCATCTGGTCCGGCCAGTCTTTGCAGCTGCTGGGCATGCTGACGGAAGCCATTCATACCCCGCACATGCATGACCGGTATCTCTCCATTGAGAATGCCAAGTACATTTTCAACAACATGAGAGATCTGGGTTCAGAAGTATACTACAAAGAAGGCGGGATCATCCAGACCCGGGCCCACGATGTCCTGGACAAGGCGGACAAGCTGCTGTCGGAGATCGTGGAGGACGGTCTGTTCGCCACCATCGAGCAGGGCAGGTTCGGCGGTGTCAAGCGTCCACGGGACGGCGGCAAAGGCCTGGACGGCGTCTGCGTCAAAGATGAGTCTTACTTCAATCCGTTCATTCCGCTGATGTTAGGAGGTGCAGAGTAATGGCAGAACAGAGTGTACAGAACACAGTAGAAGATCTGCGCGAGCAGGCAGGTATGGAAGAATGCGCTGCTGGCGGCGCGGCAAATTGTTCCGCCGGCACAGCCATCGCACAGGTGGACCTGACCAGGGTCAAACCCTACGGTGATACCCTCAACGACGGCATGACGGAAGTCGCCTTCACCCTGCCGGTACCCTATGGTGATGAGGCGGATGAAGCGGCGCGCCAGCTGGCCCGGAAGATGGGCCTGGACGAACCCAACGTGGTCTATTCCAAGAGCATGACCGAGGGATTCACCTTCTTCGTCGTCTACGGCAAGTGCCAGCACACCGTGGACTTCACCACCATCAAGGTGGCCAAGGTGGAAGTGGATGTGATGGACCGTCTGGAATGCGCGGAGTACATCAAAGAAAACATCCGCCGTCCGGTGG
>CAMNJK010000184.1 GCA_946541435.1 uncultured Bacillota bacterium | reverse complement strand
TTTCTCATTCCGCAGAGCGGGCACTCCCAATCTTCCGGCAGATCTTCGAACGGTGTTCCCGGTGCGATCCCGCCTTTCTCATCGCCTGCTTCCGGGTCATAGACATAACCGCAAACTCCACATACGTACTTTTCCATAATTCCCTCCATTTATCGATGTTGCATTAACAGGTCGATCATTACCGCCGCGAAAAGGTTCTGGTAGAATCCCTTCTCCGTGGCATCCGGATCCAGTTTCTCCATCAATTTGCCGATGCGGTAACGGATCGTATTCTTATGACAGAACAGCGCTTCCGCGGTCTGATTCATATCGCCATCAGACAATACGTAAGTCACAGCAGTGTTCCAAAGCTCTTCGCTGCGCTCCTTCGATTCCCCCAGAGGGGCCAGATACTCCCGCGCAAACTGCTCCGTGGTAGGACATTCCGGCCAGGGGATGTACAGCTTATTGATGCCGATCTCCCGGTAGTTCAGACCCGGTTTCCTGTAGATCTCCGCCAGCACCTCCGCCCAGTAAGCCTGGAGGATGGCATTGTCCAGTCCCTCGGTCAGGGGAAGGATCTCGCTTTCACCGATGCAGTCCTCCTCCCGGATCTGATACAGCATGGAAAAGAGCTCCCATTTCTCCCGCAGATCCTGCGGATCAGGCCGGTCCCCGGACACCAGGATCACGTAACGTCCCCGGAGCCGTGCCGCATAGCCGCAGCGCTGCAGCCGGTCCGGAAGTCTGGTGAACCGGATGGTCTCATAAATATCGTCGCCGTCCTTCCCTGCTGGGTTGACACACCATGCCTTGACATATGGCCGCAGCATGGGATTGGTCTGCTCCACCAGATCATCCCGCTCCTGACGGGAGAAAATGTGGGTCATCATCTCATTCAGAAGTGGCTCGATGTTCTCCAGGTCCTGCACCTTTTCCGTCAGGGCCCGGATGTCGAAGATAATGTCTTCGAAGAACTCATCTCCGCCGAACTCCAGCACAGGAAAGCCGATGCTGTCGGCATAGTCCAGGGCCTCCCTGGGAAGCTCTTTAAATATCACCGGCTTGTATGCCAGGGCATGACAATGGAACTGGTCCAGCTTGCGGATGGTCTCTGTCACCAGTGCAGGATCGTCCTTGGCAAAGAGCAGACTGGTGAGCACCAGACTGTCCCCGATGAAGCTGTCCTGCCGGTAGGCTTCACCGATCTCCATGAACTCGAAATCCAGGATCTCCACTCTGGCGATGGTCTTATCCATGCCGCTTTCGCCGGCGACTACCCGGAAGTTCTGCAGGCTCTCTGTTTTCAGCAGGTCTCTTACCGTCACAGCCATATCAGACCTCCCTACGGTCCGCTCTGCTGAGGACGAACCGGTCCAGCACCACCGTGGCCGCCATCAGGTACGCCAGTCCCATAGACCAGCCTCCCAGAACGTCCGTCACGAAGTGCACACCAACGAAGATCCTGCTGAATCCGATGGCCAGGATCAGGCATGTGAATCCGATGGCCGCGGCCCTGGCGCCTTTGCTCCCGGGCCAGCCCCGCCAGATCAGGAAAATCAGCACGCCGTAGCAGATCAGTCCGTTCATGGAATGACCGCTGGGGAAGGACCATCCTCCCTGGTCAATGAGGTGCAGACTGACATCCGGCCGTGGTCTGGCGAAATAACTCTTCAGGGCTTTGTAGATTCCAACGCCGATGGCTCCCGTCACCGCCGCCGGCAAGCCCACCTTCTTGCGGGTCGCCGGGACCATCAGGAACACCAGGATGGTCCCCACGTTGGAGAACCAGTTCCCCAGGTAGGTGATGGGAATGAAGATGGCCTTGGTCACGGGATTCCGCAGGTCATAGACCGCGTAGTCCACGACCATGTCAAAGTCGTCGGTCCTCCCCCAGGCCACCTGGTACGCCACAAAGCCAAAACAGGCCAGCGCCACCACCGCTATAAACAGTCTCTTCTTGTAATCGTAAGTCTTATTCATATCCATGTGGCTATTATACCACAGCCCCTTAGTCTTTACAATTGCATCGGAATGATGGTACAATGGGCGTATTACAGGAGGTAATCAGTATGAATATCATTCGAAATATCCCGGGACTGCTGAAGCTGTTCTGGTCTATCAAGGGGTTCGATCATTATGCCAAGGATATCGAGAAGGCACGGGCCACAGGCGACCCGGAAATCGAGCGGAAAGAGATCGCCCAGGACACCTGGCTGTGGTCCGGTGACGTGGCTGATAAGTTCGGCATGAAGGTGCTGGTGAAGGGTCAGGAAAATATCCCGGAGCGGGACGGACTTGTGTTTATTTCCAATCATCAGGGGTATGCAGATATTATAGCAATGTTCCGCGCACTGAAGGGAAAGCAGATCGGCTTTATCGCCAAGGACAGCCTGCAGAAGCTGCCTTACTTCGGCAAGTGGATCACGGTGATCCGGGGGCTGTACATTCAGAGAGGGAATGCCAAGGAGGCACTGAAGTCCATTCAGGAGGGATCCAAGCTGGTCAAGGAAGGCTACAACCTGGTGATCTTCCCAGAGGGAACACGGAGCCAGGGGCCTGAGATGGCTCACTTCAAGGCAGGGTCCTTCAAGCTTGCCACAAAGGCGAAAGCAATGATCGTTCCCGTTACCATCCAGGGAAGTTACCATCTATTTGAAGAGAAGGGTGTGATCCGTCCGGGCACCGTCCGGGTGCAGATCCATCCGCCCATCGACACCGCCACCCTGGACCGCAAACAGATCGCGGAAATGGAAAAGCAAGTGGAAGATACCATTCGCACATCACTGAAAGAACTCATAGAGGAGGAAAACAATGATCGTTAATATCACACAGGATAATTTTGAACAGGAAGTAATGCAGTCTGATATTCCGGTGCTTCTGGATTTCTGGGCACCCTGGTGCGGATTCTGCATGCAGCTGATGCCGACAGTGGATGAGATCGCCGAGGAATATGACGGCAAGATCAAGGTCGGCAAGATCAACATCGATGAGGAACAGGCACTGGCCATGAAGTTCGGTGTCATGAGCATCCCCGTCACCCTGAAGATGGAGGGCGGCGAGATGAAGTCCAAGGTCCTGGGCGCATACCCCAAGGCTGAACTCATCGCACAGCACAATCTGTAAACACGGCGTATTTTAAAAACCCCGCGGTCACAACAAACCGCGGGGTTTTCCTATGCAACTTGTTTTATAATCTGCTTAATCTCGTTTAAAGTCGAAGATTAAGCAGAATAACGTCATCCTATCGTCTCTGCCAGGAAGGCCCGGCAGTCTGCCCAGCTCATGAACCGGAGCATCTTCTGTGCGGTGGCGTCGAAGAAGGCGGGATAAGCCCAGAGCCAGCGCCGGTAAGGGGCCAGGATCGCCAGGGCGTCCTCCTTATACCGGGGTGTCTTGTCTGAGGCCACATCCTCCAGGTCCTCCATCCGCCGCCGGTAGAAAAATGTCAGCGCCAGTCCGTCGATCACATTCCTGGTAAAGGGCAGATAGAATGCCAGAAGAAGCACCAGCATAGCCGGTGCCGGCAGCCAGTCCATCAGCCATAGGATCCGGTCCGACAGCTCCACACCGATCATGCAGAGCAGCCCGGCAAACATACTGAATCCCATAGAAAAACGCCATAGAGGAGCGCCCAGGAAGACTTTGTGCCCCAGAACGCCGAGGCCGTTCAGCACCATGGCAAGCACCATCAGCACCGGGATCAGCTCGAACCAGTACATCTCCAGAGGCAGGATCACCGTGACCAGGACAATGCCCCCGAGGCCGCTGAGGATCCCCCATGGGCC
>CAMNJK010000183.1 GCA_946541435.1 uncultured Bacillota bacterium | reverse complement strand
AGCGCCGAGGCAGACGGCTGGGTGACCGATGCGGAAGGCCATCGGTATTACTATGTGGACGGCGTTCCCGTGACCGGCATCTATGACATCGACGGGGCCAGGTACTGTTTCGATGAAACGGGGATCATGCAGACCGGGTGGATGATCGATGAATCCGGAAACCGATTCTGGTTCGGCGAGGACGGGATCATGGCCATCGGATTCCGGGAGATCGCGGGGAAGACCTATTACTTCAGCGCGGAAGGCATCATGCAGACCGGTCTGAAAAAGATCGACGGCGTCCGGTACTACTTCAAGGCAAAGGGTCCCATGAAGACCGGCGTGGTGAAGCTGAACGGCAAAATGTTCTACTTCATGGAGGATGGCAGGGGCGTCATGCGCAAAGGCTGGTTCAAGGGGATCGACAAGAAGAAGCGTTACTGCTACGGCAACGCCAGGATCGCCTTCGGGACGAAGAAGATCAAGAAGATCTGGTATGAGTTCAGCAAAAAGAACGGGCGCCTTGTCCGCAGGATCGGCGATGACATCGACAAGTCCATCCAGTCCAGGACCAGCAGCACGTCCTGGCTGATCATCCTGAAGATCAGTGAGCACAAGGTCAGGATCTACAAGGGGAAACAGAACAAGTGGACCCGGGCCCATACCTTCCGCTGCACCACCGGGGCATCCTCTACGCCAACGCCCAGAGGGACCTATACCATCAAGAGCCGGGGGCTGTTCTTTGACACCGGCAGCAGCATGCGGTGCTGGTATTATACCCAGTTTTACGGGAATTACCTCTTCCACAGCGTGCTGTACGACCGGTCGCCCACGCCCAGGCATATCGTGGACGGACGGCTGGGCATCAACGCCTCCCACGGATGCGTGCGCCTGGCCCTGGGGAACGCCAAATGGATCTATCAGAACATCCCCTCCGGGACCAAGGTGGTCATCTTCTGAGGCTGCGCGTGACAGCGCATGATGAAGCAGGAAGATACCGGACAGAACATTACAGACGACATCAACAGGAAATCGTCAACAGGAGTATCAATGAAGCGTTACAGAGCAAACACAAATAAGAAGAATCCACGAGCTATTACCCTGGCTGCCGCCCTGGCCGTCCTGCTGGCGGTGTCAGTCGTGCCGCTGACGGCCTTTGCCGCGGTGCTGTACATGCCGGATGTCACGGCTGAAATGAGCAGTTACCAGTACTGGGCGAAGAAGACGTCGGAACCCGACCGGGTGCTGGCTTCGCCGGAGGAGATCGGGCAGATCAACCGGGACGTCTGGGCCAAGTCAAAAGAGACCAGGGACCTGGCCAACTGGTCAGAGGAGACCTTTGACGCCACAGCCTATGTGAAGGGGCTGGTGGCATCCGCGGAGGCGGACGGGGAGTATCTCTACAATATCGGTTCCCGGTATTATCCGGACGGCACCAAAGCCGACAGCTGGGAAGATCTGTACCGGCCCCTGATCGATCTGTGCATCGATCCCGACGCGGGCTATGCTCCCGGCAGGGAGACGGCCCAGGGCCAGGGGGTCATCATGCAGGACCGCTACGCTGTCTGCACCACCAGGACCAGCCTCCGGGTCTTCCCCACGGACCAGCCGCTTCAGGATGATCCTTCCGATCCGGATTTCGACAATCTGTACCTGACCATGGTCAAGGTCAATGAGCCCATGATCATCAAGACCAGATCCGCCGACGGACAGTACTATCAGGCACTGACTTCCTGCGGCAGCGGCTGGATCCCCGCGGCGGACGTCGCCATCTGCAAAGACCGGGCAGAGTGGCTGGACGCCTGGAACACCGACAACGTGCTGGTGGTATATGCCGACAAGATCTATACGGAAGACTCCCGCTTCGCGCCGGAAACAGCGAACCGCAAGCTGCCCATGGGGACCTGCCTGCCTTTGGCATCGGAAGATGAGATCCAGGGGCGGATCAGCAACCGTACAGCCCACAACAATCATGTGGTCTGGATGCCGGTGCGCAATGAGGACGGATCCTTCCGGAAGGAGCTGGCCCTGATCGGTGAGAACCGCAAGGTCAGCGAGGGGTATCTGCCCCTGACCACCCGTAATGTCCTGATGGTCACCATGAACCAGCTGGGAGATACCTACGGCTGGGGCAGCATGCTGGGATCCGAGGACTGCTCCGGTTACATCCGGGATGTCTACCGGTGCTTCGGTCTCGATATGCCGCGTAGCTCCAACCGGGTGAACGGTGTGCTCAAGAACTGGGATATGGGGGAAATGACCGATGCGCAAAAGCTGGCCCTGATCAAGAAGATGCCTCCGGGAACGATCCTGACCTTCCCGGGCCATGAGATGATCTATCTGGGCAGGGAAGGGGACAAGCTCTATGTGATCAGCTCTGTCAGCAACGTCCGGCTTCCCGGCGATTCCGCCAACACGCGGGTCAGGGGCTGTGTCATTAATACCCTGGACCTGCTCCGGGCTTCCAATACCACATGGCTGCACAACCTGACCTATGTCGAGATCCCATATTATGGATCGGCACATGCAGACCCTGTCTTCGAAAATCCTGTCACCGTTCAGGGAAACGACCTGAAGGTCAAGGCCGGCGCGGTACAGAAAGGGACTGTCAGCATCCCCGCGGGGAAGGCCTTCACTGTGACGGACGCCAAGGGGAAAGTCACGTATAAGAAGATCAGCGGCGACCGGAGGATCACTGTTGCCAAGAACGGCCGGGTCACGGTGAAGCAGGGACTGAAGAAAGGGACTTACGAGATCGGGGTCAGCGCGAAGGCCGGCGGAAACGCCAAGTACGGAAAGGCAGCGCAGGAGACGGTCCTGCGGATCAAGGTGAAGTAGACCGGACCGCGGCAGCGGTCGGGATGACAACGGCCGGTATACTTAAAGACAAGGTGTGAAAATGAACGATAATCTGATGAACAACATTCCGGAAGTGAAGATCGGCATCGTGGGGGTGAGCAGGGACTGCTTTCCCGCGGAACTGACCCGGCGGCGCCGGGCAGCGGTGGTCCGGGCCTATGAAGAACAGTACGATGCGGCGGACATCTATGAGTGCCCCGTAACTATCATCGAGAGCGAGATCCACATGATGGAGGCCCTGGAGGACGTGAAAGCCGCTGGATGCAATGCCCTGTGCGTCTATCTGGGCAACTTCGGTCCGGAGATCGCGGAGACCCTGCTGGCAAAAAACTTTGACGGTCCGGTCATGTTCTGCGCGGCGGCGGAGGAGACCCAGGAGGACCTGATCGCCGGCCGGGGAGATGCCTTCTGCGGCATGCTCAACGCCAGCTACAATCTGGCCCTGCGCAATATCCGCGCCTATATCCCGGATGCTCCCTGCGGGGACGCGGCGGACTGCGCCGCCATGATCCATGATTTTCTCCCCATCGCCCGGGTCCGTCTGGGCCTCAGAGACCTGAAGATCATCTCCTTCGGTCCGCGGCCTGCCAATTTCATGGCCTGCAATGCTCCCATCAAGCAGCTCTTCAACCTGGATGTGGAGATCGAGGAGGAGTCTGAGCTGGATCTTTTCGAAGCCTATCAGAAACACGCGGAAGATCCGCGGATCCCGGAGGTGACTGCGGATATGGCCGGGGAGATGGGATACGGTCCGGGAGAAGAACCGGATATGCTCCCCAGGCTGGCCCAGTACGAACTGACCCTGCTGGACTGGGCGGCGGAGCACAGAGGCTGCCGGAAGTACGTGGCCCTGACCACCAAGTGCTGGCCCGCCTTCCAGACCATGTTCCGCTTCGTGCCCTGCTACGTGAACAGCCGGCTGATGCGGCGGGGG
>CAMNJK010000182.1 GCA_946541435.1 uncultured Bacillota bacterium | reverse complement strand
GCCACCATCGTGGATGACGGCATTCTCGGTCTGGGTGGTTCAGGTCGTCCGGACCTGGATCTTATCATGCATACCGGCCTGATCATGATCCTGATCGTACTGGCCGGCGGCCTGGCGGGGACCCTCAGCGGCGTCATGGCCAACCTTTGCAGTCAGCGATTCTCCGGCGAGATCCGCAAAAAATGTTTTGCCCGGATCATGCGCCTTTCCTTTGAGCAGACCGACGCCTTCACCACGGGCTCGCTGATCACACGGATCACCAACGATGTCACACAGCTGGAGCGGCTGGTGCAGCAGTCCGTCCGGGGGTTCGTGCGCTGCCTCATGTTCATGGTGGTGGGCACCATCACCCTGCTCTCTCTGAACCAGCATTTTCTCGTGATCCTGGCCATCGCCTTCCCCCTGGTGCTGATCGATATCATTTTCATTCTGTGGCGGACCAACCCCCTGTTTCTCCGGCTGCAGCAGCGCATCGACGACATGAACACCGTCATCCGCGAAAACATCAACGGCGCCCGGGTGGTCAAAGCCTTCATCCAGGAGGACCGGGAGGAAGGCCGTTTCGCCGGCGCCAATCAGGCTCTGGTCAGCGTTCAGCTCCGCATCCTGATCCTCATGTCCTATCTGCGGCCGGTCATGAACATCGTCCTGAATCTGGCAACGGTGGCCCTGATCTGGATCGGCGCCATCCACGTCCGCGGCGGTGATATGATGCCCGGCGAGATCATGGCCGCGGTCACCTACATCTCTCAGATCCTGAACGGAATGATGATGCTGGCCATGATCTTCCAGACCCTGTCCCGGGGCACCGCCTCCTACCGGCGGCTCAAGGAAGTGCTGGACACCGAGCCCGTGATCCGGGACGGAGCATCTGCAAAGGCTGGCGAGTCCGGCGTATCTGCAAAGGCTGGCCAATCCGGCGCGTCAGCAAAGGCTGGCGGATCTCCTGCCGCGCACCTGCAGGAGTCCTCTTCCGACACCGCCCCTGCCGTGGAATTCCGCAATGTCCGCTTCCGCTATCCGACACGGTCTTCGGACGCGGATGCCATGGCCAACAGCGACACAGCCGACGGCGCCGGCGCCAATGGCACGATCCCCGGCGGGACCCTCTCCGCCGCGGAAAGCGCTTCCCGGGCCGGCATCAAAGCCGCTTCGGATACCGCCGCGGCCCTGGGAAAACACATTCCTGTGAGCCGGGCGATCCGTGAGATCCCTGCGGAAGAGCTCAATGCGGTCATGGAAGATGACGGCTCCGTCCTGCGGGATATCAGCCTGCGGATCGAAGCCGGAGAGACCCTGGCCATCATCGGCGCCACCGGCTGCGGCAAAACCAGTCTCGTCAGTCTGATTCCCAGATTCTATGACGCGACGGAAGGCAGCGTCCTTGTCAGAGGCCGCGATGTACGCAGCGGGTCTCTGAAGGATCTGCGGGACGGCATCGCCTTCGTGCCCCAGAAGAACGAGCTTTTCAGCACCACCATCCGCGACAACATTCTGATCGGCCGCCCCGGCGCGACCGAAGAAGAAATGCGCTTTGCCGCGCAGTGCGCCCAGGCGGATGACTTCATCCTGGCCCAGCCACAGGGCTACGACACCCCTGTGGCGGAAGGCGGCATGAGCCTGTCCGGCGGACAGCGGCAGCGGATCGCCATCGCACGGGCCCTGCTGAAGCTGACCGGGATGAATGTAATTGATCCGGCAGGCAGCAGCCTGCGCTCCGGCATCCTGATCCTGGATGACTCCACCAGCGCCCTGGATCTGAAGACGGAGGCCGCCCTGTATGACGCCCTGCAGGCGCATTTCAGCCATACCACCCGGATCGTGATCGCCCAGCGGATCACCACCGCCCGGCGGGCGGACCGGATCGCTGTCATGGATCACGGCAGGCTGGTGGGCTGCGGAACACATGCAGAGCTGATGGAATCATGCAGTGTATATCAGGACATCTGCTCCTCTCAGGAAGGAGGCGGTATCGTATGAGTCAGGCCCGTTCCCCGCAGATGAGTTTCGGCCGCCGGGGTCCCGGCATGGGCGCCCCGGTGGAAAAACCAAAAAACGGCAAAGAGACCCTGCGCCGCCTGCTGTCGTATTTCAAACCCCAGCGCGGCCTGGTTTTGCTGCTCTTTCTGATCGTCACTTCCGGCGTCATCCTGCAGGTGGCAGCGCCCAGTCTCCTGAGCCGCGCCATCGACAGCATCACCGCCGGCTCTTTTGATGCCCTGCCCCGGATCCTGGCCATCATGCTGGCCGTGTACCTGGGCGGCAGCGGCTGCTCCATGCTTCAGGAGTTCGTATCTGCCCACCTGTCACAACGGATCGTGAAAGCCCTTCGGGGAGAACTGTTCGGCAAAACCATCCGCCTGCCCGTATCCTATCTGGACGGACACCCGCACGGGGACCTGATCAGCCGGATGACCAACGATGCGGAAAACATCTCCAACGTGGTTTCCCAGTCCCTCAGTTCTCTCTTCTCCGGCGTCCTGACCCTGGCGGGGACCCTGGCCATCATGCTCTGGTACAGCTGGCAGCTGACTCTGCTGTCCTGCTCCACCATCGTGCTGTCTGTGATCTTCACCCGGATCCTTTCCAAGCTGATCCGCAAATACTATGTGAAGCGGCAGCAGCTGCTGGGCTCCATCAACAGCATCGTGGAAGAAAAAGTGTCCAGTTTCAAAACGGTCACGGCCTACAATATGCAGGACGCCGCCATCGATGAATTCGACCGGACATCGGATGAACTCACCAAAACCGGCATCCTGGCCGAGATCATTTCCAGCTCCATGGGGCCGGTGATGAACATGCTGAACAATATTTCTTTCGTCATCGTGGCTGTTTTCGGCGGATACTTCGTCATTCACGGGACCATCACCGTCGGCGTGATCTCAGCCTTCATCATCTATTCCAAGCAGTTTTCCCGCCCCATCAATGAGCTGTCCCAGCTCTACGGTCAGATCCAGACCGCCATTGCCGGCGCCGAGCGGATCTTCGAGATCCTGGACGCCAAGAGCGAAGACAAGAGCGGGTCCGTCCGCATGCCCCGGACCCAAGGCGTTCTGGAGTTCCGGCACGTGAACTTTTCCTATGTGCCCGGCAAGCCCGTCATCAAGGACTTCAATCTCCGGGTGGAGGCCGGCAAAAAGATCGCCCTGGTGGGGTCCACCGGCAGCGGCAAAACCACCATCGTCAACCTGCTCATGCGTTTTTATGAGATCGACAGCGGGGAGATCCTGCTGGACGGCGTGAACATCAAGGATATCAACTGTGACGATCTGCGGGACCTGGTGGGCATCGTCCTGCAGGACACCATCCTGTTCACCGACACCATCCGGAACAATCTGGCCTACGCCTGTCCGGAAGCCACGAATCAGGAAGTCGCCCAGGCCGCGGAGTTCAGCCACTGCCGGCAGATGATCATGGGCCTTCCCCACCGCTACCGGACCCGGCTCACGGAATCCGGCGGCAACCTCTCCCAGGGACAGCGGCAGCTGGTTGCCATCGGCCGTGCTTTCCTGTCCTACCCCCACATTCTGATCCTGGACGAGGCCACCTCCAACATCGACACCCGGACCGAGAAGCAGATCCAGGACGCCATGTACCGTCTGATGGAAGGCCGCACCAGCCTGATCATCGCCCACCGGCTCTCCACCATCCGGGACGCGGACCAGATCGTGGTCATGGACCAGGGCTGCATCGCGGAGACCGGGACCCACGAAGAGCTCTTATCCCGCAAAGGCAGGTATTACGAGCTCTACCAGACCCAGTATGCCGGCCTCGAGATCTGATCCTCCAAAGGCTG
>CAMNJK010000181.1 GCA_946541435.1 uncultured Bacillota bacterium | reverse complement strand
CTACCAATGAAGCCACCTTCCGGATGGCATATAGAATGTATGAAATGTCCGCGGATGTCAGAAGGACGGGGTCTGCCGCCCTGGACCTGGCCTGGACCGCCTGCGGCAGGTTCGGCCTCTTCGCGGAGCTTGGCCTTTCTCCCTGGGATTTTGCCGCGGGAAAACTCATCGCCGAAGAAACCGGCTGTTCTGTGACTGACATCAATGGAGATCCCCTGGGACTGATCGGGAGGACTTCCGTGCTCTGCGGCCGTCCGTCTTCCGTAAAAGCCTTTCTGGACAATATGTAGTATTTTGATCAAAAAAAGTGGCCGGCGACCACAAAAGTTCTGATGATCGGTTCGAAACCTTGTATTGAGCTGAATGATCAGCAGCTGTTTTTGTTGAACAGAGAATGAGAAGAACGGTGAAGAACGATCAAAGTCTGAAAAATAAATCGCAGAGAACGGAGGATTCCCGCAGACCGCGCAGCCTGCATGGTCTGATGACATCCCTGTGTATCATGACCCTGTGTCTGGCCCTCTGCCTGACGCTATGCCTGACTCCAAGCACGGTTCTGGCGGCGGGAAAAGCGGTTTCCGTGACCGGCAAGGTTGCAGGATCCGGTTTTAATGACCGCAGTCCCCGGGAGAGGAAGACTGACACAGAGCTGGATTCTGTCATCAAGGCGCGGAACCTGAATGAATATATCCGCCTGACCCAGCCGGATCTGGAGGGCGCTTCTTTTAATGTAAACAAATCCACAGGCAGGATCTCCGGCACATCCGAGAACAAGACCTTCCGGAAGGCCTTTGGCAGACCCTTCAGTCAGGTCAGCGGAGATTCCCGGGAAATCGTAGATGCCATCGAGAACGCAGACGGCTATCAGGTGGCGGGTGAGACGAAGAAGAACATTCGCGTCACGTCCGACTACGGCCTGAAGCGGGTCCTGGTGTCCGGGAAACCGGATGACACGTACGGGGCTCTGAGCGCCGTATACTACAGCGGCGAGACACTGCTGACCTTTGATTCGGAAGAAAGCACCAGAGCAGGTTATGAAGCCCTGGTGAGCCAGCTGGGCGAAGACCGCGTGTTCCTGGACGTTCCCATCTCTGTGGAGGAGACGGTGGAACCGGATGCCGCCGATACAGGAAAGGCGACAGCAGAAGAGTCCATGAAAGAGTCCAAGGAAGAGTCCATGGAGAAGCCTATGGGTGCGGCAGAGGAATCCGCTCCGGAGCAGGCATCTGGCCAGGTTTCGGAGATCCCGTACACGGAGGAGTCCCTGGAGACAGCAGATGCGGCCGCGGCAGAAGCAGCTGCCGGCACCGACGCGGCTGAAGTCACGCCGCTGAGATCCCAGGAAGCAGCTCCCAAGGCTGCAGATGAAGAAGAAGCATTGCCCCACGGCTGGGGTACAGCCTGGATGGGTCTGGACTACGCCATGGAGCAGTTCCCGGATGCGGACCAGCCCATCACCATCGCGGTGCTGGATTCCGGCATCAATCCCGATCATGAGATCTTTAAGAATGCCAACATTTCCGCGGACAGCAAAAGCTTTGTCAGCAACGAAGACGCCTTTACAGATGAATACGGCCATGGAACCAAGGCCTGCGGTGTGATCGCTGAATCCACCACACCCAATGTCTCCATTCTGGTACTCAAGGTCATGAACGGCAAGGGTGAGGCCAGTACGGTAAGTGTGTTCCAGGCGCTGGATTATGCTGCCCAGAAGGGCGCTGACATCATCAACCTGTCCATGGGGAACTACTATAGTGAAAGCAGCTGTCAGATCATAGATTCCCATCTGGCCGAGACTGCCGCACAGAATGTCCTGATCTGCGCATCCTCCGGCAATACCGGAAAAGACATGAACGGCTCCAACAATGCGGCAGGTCCGGAAGGCAAACTGTTCTACCCGGCAGCCAGTCCCTATACGGTGGCTGTGGGAGCGGCAGGACTGAACGATAAAGATGAAATGATCCGGACAGCCATCAGCAACTACGGAGATGCGCTGGATTTCTCGGCGCCCGGGGCCAATCTGGAGCTGGCGGTCTATGACCTCAGCACCGGTGAAAGCAAATATAAGGTCACCGGCGGAACATCCTTCTCCTGTCCTTACGTCTGTGCCTGCGCGGCATTCATCAAGATGAATGATCCCAATAATACCGCGGACACCATGCGGGAACAGCTGGTGCAGATCTCCGATGACCTGGGGGATCCCGGATGGGACAGATCCTTTGGATACGGGATGCCCAATTTCATCAATGACAGCCGGCTGACACCGGTGGAGCTGGAGGGCAAACCGGTGGTTACCGTTGATACCAAGAAATTCGCGTATGACGGCACGCCCAAGTATCCCACAGTGACCGTGAAGTACAACGGCAGAAATCTCACATCCTACCATCTGAGCTATCCCACGGATACGCCGGACATCGGCACACATAAGGTGGTCGTTACCCTGCAGGGCAATTATACGGATACTTTCGTGACAACGAAGAAGTACCAGATCATACCCAAGTCCGTGGCAGTAAAGGATCTCGCCACAGTGACAGACAGCGGGACCAAGGCCAGATTCAGCTGGACGAAGAGCCAGGGGACTTATCAGATCATGATTTCCACGAAGAAGAACTTCTCCTCCGCGAAGAAGTACAGCACTGCGGAAACCAGCAAGACCATCAGCGGTCTGAAGCCCGGGCAGAAATACTACGTCAAGGTCAGAGCTGTGTACAAGGCGGACGGGAAGAACTACTATTCCTTCTGGAGCGAGGTCCGCGGACCTTATAAGTGGTAAGCTCTATTCCTTCAAAAACCCTGTCCGATATCCAGTCCGATATGTTATAGTATCTCTATGGCATACAAAAGCGCAGAACATGATTTCGTCCGCATCGAGCGGGACCTGAAGGCCGGAAATATCCCCGGCCTGGTTTTGCTGTGCGGAAAAGAGGATTATCTGACGGACCATTACGCAGGGACCCTGATCGACCGGTTCGTGGACCCGGCCAGCCGACAGCTGGACCTGATCACCCTTTCGGGCGCGGAGGTGAGCCGGCAGGCCCTGGAATCCGGGGCTGAGACGGTGAGCCTTCTTTCGGAGCGGCGGGTGGTGTATCTGCCTGGCCTTGTGGATGCCCGGGGGAAGCTGCCCAAACAGCTGGAACGGGGTTCTGATGACGCGGACGACCTGATGGCCTATTTCCCGGAGATCCCGGAGGGTGTGCTGGTTCTGATCACAGCCATGAAGCCGGTGACCACCGGAGATTATAAAAAACAAAGCGACGGGCGGGCCCTGAAGAAACTCCAGACCGCCGTCAAAAAAGCAGGCGGGGCGGTTTACGAATTCAACGCCCTGGACGAAGACCAGCTCAGAGGCTTCGTGTCCAAACGGTTCATGACCGCGGGCAAGACCTGCAGCCGCGGGGTCCTGCAGCGGATCAGCAGGGAAACCGGATATGGAAGCCGCTACGTAGAGTATGATCTGTTCACCCTGGAGAACGATCTGAAGAAGATCATCGCCCACAGCGGAAGCCGGCCGGTCATCACCGAGGAAGACCTGGAAGGGACCCTGACCGTGAGTCCGGAAAACAATGTGTTCCGCATGCTGGATGCCATCAGCCGGGGCAGGAAGGACCAGGCCATGATCCACCTGAACACGCTGCTGGAGAACGGCGACAATGAGTTCGGGATCCTGAGCAACATCGTCAAACAGCTGGAGATCATGGTGACCGCCCGGGAGATGCAGGATGAGGGCTGCCGCAGGGATCAGATCATGAAGTGGCTCAAGAAGGAAGAAAAGGTCCAGGAGTACCGGGCGAAGACCGCGGCTGAAACCGCCTCCCGCATGCAGACGGC
>CAMNJK010000180.1 GCA_946541435.1 uncultured Bacillota bacterium | reverse complement strand
GACGGCCCCAAGGTCATCGAATACAACTGCCGCTTCGGCGATCCGGAGACCCAGGTGGTCCTGCCTTTGCTGGAGAGCGATCTCTTCACCATCATGAAGGCCGTAGAAGAGCAAAAGCTGGCCGAAACGGAAGTGAAATTCGCGGACCGGCACGCCTGCTGCGTGGTGGTGGCATCCGGCGGATATCCGGTGAGCTATGAGAAGGGATTCCCCATGGAGATCGGCCCCATGGCGGACAATGTGGACGTCTTCGTAGCCGGGGCCAAACTGGAGGATGGCAAACTCCTCACCAGCGGCGGCCGTGTTCTCGGCGTGACCGCGGTGGCGGACACCCTTGAGGAGGCCATCGAGGACGCCTATGAGGGTGTTTCGAAGGTCCGCTTTGAAAAGAGCTTCTGCAGACATGACATTGGACAGCGGGCGCTGGCAGCGCAGAAATGATTGAGAGGAGACACATGGTTTACAGAGTATATGTTGAGAAGAAAGAATCCGAGGCCAGCGAAGCCAGGGCGCTCCGAAACGAAGTGAAAACCTTCCTGGGCGTTTCCGGGCTGGAAAAGGTCAGGATCCTGAATCGTTATGATGTGGAGGATGTGGAGCCGGACCTGTTTGAGACGGCCATTTCCAATGTTTTCTCGGAGCCCCAGGTGGATCTGGTCTACCGGGATCTGAAGGAAGCGGATCTGGAAGGCTGGACCGTTTTCGCCGTGGAAGCTCTGCCGGGACAGTTTGACCAGCGGGCAGATTCCGCGGCTCAGTGCATCCAGATCATCTCCCAACAGGAGAGACCCCTGGTGGCATACGCCAGACTTTACGCCCTGCAGGGAAGTTTTACGGACGCGGACCTGGCGGCCATCAAAAAGCACGTCATCAACCCGGTGGAGACCAGAGAAGCATCCATGGAAGAGGCCGAGACCCTGAAGACCGTCTACGACGCGCCGCCGGATGTGGCCGTGCTGGAAGGATTCAACACCCTGCCGGAAGAGGGACTGGCAGCCATGGTGGCAGACCTGGGTCTGGCCATGGACCAGGACGACCTGCGTTTCTGTCAGGAATATTTCCGCAGTGAGGACCGGCCGCCTACATTGACCGAGATCCGGATGATCGATACTTACTGGTCAGACCACTGCCGTCACACCACCTTCAATACGGTGATCGACGATGTGGAATTCGAGGATCCGGAAGGCACCGGACTGCAGGCAGTCTACCAGGAATATCTGGACACCAGAAAAGAACTGGGCCGGACCAAACCGGTGACCCTGATGGATCTGGGGACCATCGCGGCCAAGGCCCTGAAGGCTGCCGGCAAGATGCCGGGGCTGGATGAATCCGAGGAGATCAATGCCTGCACCGTGAAGATCAAGGCAAAGGTGGACGGCAAAGAAGAAGACTGGCTCCTGCTCTTCAAGAATGAAACACACAACCACCCGACGGAGATCGAGCCCTTCGGCGGCGCGGCCACCTGTATCGGCGGCGCCATCCGGGACCCGCTGTCGGGCAGAGCATATGTCTATACCGCCATGCGGATCACCGGCGCGGCAGACCCGCTGCGCCCGCTGGACCAGACTCTGGTGGGCAAGCTGCCCCAGAGAAAGATCGTCACATCCGCAGCGGACGGTTATTCCTCCTACGGCAACCAGATCGGCGTTGCCACCGGACTGGTGGAGGAGATCTATCACGATGGCTACGCGGCCAAGCATATGGAGCTGGGCGCGGTGATCGGCGCGGCGCCGGCGGCGAACGTGATCCGGGAGCGGCCTGAGCCGGGCGACATCGTCATCCTGCTGGGCGGCAGGACAGGACGGGACGGCTGCGGCGGCGCAACAGGTTCCTCCAAATCCCACGACGTGTCCTCCCTGGAGACCTGCGGCGCAGAGGTCCAGAAGGGCAATGCGCCGGAAGAACGGAAGCTGCAGAGACTCTTCCGCAACGCGGAAGCATCCCGCATGATCCGCCGCTGCAACGACTTCGGCGCAGGCGGTGTTTCCGTTGCCATCGGCGAGCTGGCGGACGGCCTGGACATCGACCTGGATGTGGTCCCCAAGAAGTACGAGGGCCTGGACGGCACCGAGCTGGCCATCAGTGAGTCCCAGGAGAGAATGGCTGTGGTGGTGGCGGCGGACAACAAAGACCGCTTCTTCGAACTGGCTGCCCAGGAAAACCTGGAGGCAACTGTGGTGGCGGTGGTCACGGAAGAGCCCCGGCTGGTCATGCACTGGCGCGGCAAGACCATCGTAGACATCGCCCGGTCCTTCCTGGATTCCAACGGCGCGGACAAGCACATCACCGTCAAGGCGGCCAGCGCCAGGATGCCGAAGAAGGAAGTGGCAGGATCCTTTACCGAGAACTACAAGGCCATGGCAGGGGACCTCAACGTCTGCTCCAAGCAGGGCCTGTCGGAGAAATTCGACTCCACCATCGGCGCCGGCACCGTGCTGATGCCCTTCGGCGGCAAGTACCAGCGGACCCCGGCCCAGGTCATGGCCCAGAAGATCTCCGTGGAGAAGAGCACATCCTCCACAGCATCCATCATGTCCTGGGGCTACAACCCCTTCATCACCAAGGCCAGCCCCTATCACGGCGCTTACCTGGCGGTGGTGGATTCCATGTGCAAGCTGGTCTGCGCGGCCGGCGAAGCCAAGGAAGCGACCTATCTCAGCTTCCAGGAATTCTTTGAGAAGCTGGGCAAGGAACCGGCGCGGTGGGGCAGACCCTTCGCGGCCCTGCTGGGCGCATACCGTGCGCAGATGGGTCTGGAAGCGGCAGCCATCGGCGGCAAGGACTCCATGAGCGGATCCTTCGAGGACATCGATGTTCCGCCCACGCTGGTATCCTTCGCGGTGACCACAGCAGAGGCGGATCAGATCATCTCACCGGAATTCAAGGCGGCGGGACACAAGGTCTACCTGCTGAGCCCGGCCCTGACAGGCGAAGGCCTGCCGGATACGGATTCCCTCAAAGCCAACTTCGAGATCGTCCGGGGCCTGGCCCGCGAGAACAAACTGTGCGCGGCCTGGACACCGGGTCACGGCGGCATCGCGGAAGGCATCATGAAGATGGCCTTCGGCAACCGGATCGGATTCAGGTTCGCTGACGGATTCGGCGGAGATGCCTTCAATGAGACCATCTTCGGATGGAACTACGGCTCCTTCATCCTGGAAGTGGAGGGCGAGATGCCTGAGGCCGGCAACTGCCTGCTTCTGGGAACCACCACCGAGGCAGCGGAAATCGTCTGCGGCTGCGGCGGGGAAACAGTGACACTGGACGAGCTCCTGTCCATCTATGAGGGTAAGCTGGAGTCCGTTTATCCCTTCAACATCGAGACCACAAAGCAGCAGCTGCCGGATCTGAAGTACGCGGCATCCACAGCCCTGAAGGCATCGGCCTCCATCCGGACCGCCAAGCCCAAGGTGCTGATCCCGGCCTTCCCGGGCACCAACTGCGAGTACGACTCCGCCCGGGCATTTGCTGCGGCGGGGGCGGATCCGGAGATCCTGGTGATCCGCAACCTGACAGCGGACGGTATCGCGGCATCCGTTGATGCTTTCGCGAAAAAGCTGGCCGGCGCCCAGATGTTCTTCATTCCGGGCGGCTTCTCCGGCGGCGATGAGCCGGATGGCTCCGGTAAGTTCATCACGGCATTCTTCCGCAACCCGGCGGTGGCAGAAGCTGTTACAGCTCTGCTGGACGAGCGGGGCGGACTGGCAGCCGGCATCTGCAACGGCTTCCAGGCGCTGATCAAGCTGGGTCTGGTGCCCTTCGGCAGGATCACTGAGACGGATGCGGACTGCCCGACCCTGACCTTCAATGAGATCGGCCGCCACCAGTCCAAGCTGGTGCAGATCCGGGTGGCTTCCGACAAGTCCCCCTGGCTTGCAAAGGCTGGCCTGGGCCAGGTCTA
>CAMNJK010000179.1 GCA_946541435.1 uncultured Bacillota bacterium | reverse complement strand
GTCCCGCGGCCGGGCACGAAGAGGCCGGTCATGTCCGCTCCCTCCAGCTCCAGGAGCCGGATCTTCTTATCGATCCCGCCGGCGTATCCGGTAAGGGATCCATTGCTGCCCACCACCCGGTGGCAGGGCACGATGATGGAGATGGGATTGTGGCCCACCGCGCCGCCCACCGCCTGGGCGGACATCCGCTGCCGGCCGTGTCTCCCGGCGATCTCTTCCGCGATCCGGCCGTAGGTCACCGTCTCTCCGAAGGGAATCTGCAGCATGATCTCCCGGACCTCCATCCGAAAGGGCGTCACGTTCTCCGCCAGGGGCGGCAGGAATCCCGGATCCTTTCCGGTAAAGTAGATGTCCAGCCACCTGACAGTCTCTGCAAAGGCTGGCAGATCCTTTTCTTCACAGTCCCTGCCCAGGCCCTCTCCGAAATATTTCTCACCGTCAAACCAGAGCCCTGTGAGAGCCCGGCCGTCACTGCCCAGGGTCATGGGACCCAGGGGCGAATCGTAGTGATAGATGTAATCCATACCGCTCCACTTCCTGCAGCCGGACCGTTTCCCTACAGCCGGACTTTCTTTACGGTGTTCTTACCCACCGACGCTTTCACGCCGGCCACCTTCTTCACAGCGATCACCTTGTAGTAATAGACCTTGCCTTTGCCGGCGCGGCGCAGTTTCTTGCTGCGGTCCGTCCAGGACCCGGCCAGCTTTTGCGACTTGATGGTCTTCACCACCTTGTATTTGCCGCTCTTCGACGTTGCCCGGCAGACCTTGTATTTTGTCGGCGTCTGCTGAGAAGTCCCGGTCAGCTCCCAGGACACCCGGACCGACCTGCCTTTGCCGGTCTTGACCTTCAGATCCACGGTTCCCGCGCTGAAGGCCTTCCGGGCGGCGGCTTCCGCCTCCATTCCGGTGACCGCCTTCAGCCGCCCGATCATGGTGTCGAACTGATGGGACAGGGTGAAGCTTCCGATATCATCTGACAGCTTGAGGGCAGGGATCAGATAGACCAGAAGGTGCCCGCTGTCGATCCCATCCGATCCGGGCTCAATTCCGGTATCGATCAGCACAGGGGTCAGCAGTTTCAGCAGCGCATAGAGGTCCGATTCCGTCAGCGGCAGTTTGATCCCGACGCTTTCCAGGAATGCGGAAAGACTCCGGGCCGCCTGGAGATAGGATCCGGCGGCTGCCATGTCATCTCCCGCGGCCTCCTGCCGGAATCCGGCCACCATATTTTTCACCACCGGTGACAGTTCATCCATACGCTCCATGATCTGATCCACCGGAAGATTCTCAAAGCCGCCGCCAAAGGCAGCATCACTCAGATGACAGATGGCATCCTGATAGACATAGGAAATGCTCTTCTGCTGACCGTTCACGTCCTGGTAGACATCCGTCCGCTTCAGTGAATAATCCGCCCGGGTGGGGATGGCTTCTGTCAGCGTTCCCACCAGCTTCCGGGCGCTTTCCTCAGGATCCTCACTTTGATACGCTTCTGCCGCGGGGCTTCCCAGCTTCTTCAGTTCCTGTTTCAGGCGGGCATCGATCTCATCCGTCTTCATCTGACGAACCGCGCCGTACCTGTCCATGTCCCAGGGCGGCACCATGGGAACGATATCATCGCTGCACAGATAATTGTGGATATAGCTGCAGTTTCCCTGAGCTGCCGCTGCCTGCGCCCCGTCCGTCACCGCCGGTGACTCGAAGGTATAGGCATAGATCCCGCCATTGCGGCTGCCCAGCTTCTCCGGAAGCCGCGCCGCCAGAAGTCCTGCCAGGGCGCCGCCCCGGCTGTGGCCGGTGATCCAGTAGCGGACCTTGCCGCTGCCGCCCAGGGCCGCGATATCATCGATCACAGCATCTGCAGCCCGGGAGAAGGCATAGTGATCGCCGGATGCGCCGGTCAGGCTCCCGTCCGGGGAATTGACCGTGAAATTCTGTCTCCAGCCTTTGCTCTTGATCTGCTGATCTTCGGAAAAGCTCTGGATGGCCACTGCCGCCAGGGTGCAGGGTTCGCCGTTCTCCATGATGGTCTTGGTTGCCCAGGTGTAGCTGCAGTCCTCCGGATCCGCGCTGTCAAAGCCGCTGAAGCCCACCTGTGTGAAGCCCAGCCCCTTGAGAAGCGATGCGCCGGGGCCATCCTGCTCCCCGTTCACCGCGGCTGCCGTCAGCTGCATGGACAGGAGGGCCAGCTGGTCGTTCTGCGCCGCAGGATCCTCCAGGAACCAGGCATCCGAACAGTAGTAGTCGTCCTGGAGCCATTTTCCCGAACCAATGGTGGAATACCACTGCATGGCGCCGGAGTATTCTTCCGGCGCTGCCGTGTCCTCCGCCAGCGCCGCGGCCGGCAGGGATCCCGCGATCAGCAGGGCCGACAGCAGGATCGCCAGCCAATGTTTCATTTTATCTGTCTTCTTCATATGCTATCCCCTGTTAGTCATTGTCCATATCCACATCCTTCTCCAGAATGTCTCCGGTGAAGGCGTCCAGGGTGTATTCATACTCTGTCATGCCCTGGCGGAACTCGATCTCGTATTCCGTTCTTCCATCGTCGTAGTCCAGGTGGATATTGCTGTAGTCGATGTCGGATTTGGAGAGGCCGGCATCCTTGCGGGCGATCTTCAGGGCCTTCTTCTTGCTGATGGTCTGGTCCTTCGCCGCCGCATCATCCGCCGCCGCTGCGTCCTCAGCTGCAGCTTCCACATCTGCCGCCGCGTCTTCGATATCTTCCTCTATATCTTCAGCCTGCTCTTCCACCACGTCCTGGGTATCCTCCGGAACTGCTTCCTCGGAAGAACCGCATCCGGTCAGACCAAATGCCATGGTCAGGCTCAGGGCCAGTCCAACAACTGCTGCTGTCATGAATTTCTTTTTCATCTCTTTTTCCTTTCTGTAATGAAGATTACGATAATACCTCTCATTGATATGAATCATCCTCATCATACCACAGGCGGCAGCAAAAAACAGGAGCGCCGCCCCTGTTTCTCCGTGTCTTGATTATATCTTTTTCAGATGGTGACACCCGCGGCGGCTTCCGCGTCCAGCACGAAAGCGCCCGCCTCCGAACGAAGCAGGATCTGGCCAAAGCAGTTGCTGATGACCGTGATCTCCTTCCCCACTTCGATCCGGATCTCCTCCAGCATCTTCTTCAGATCCGGTTCTGTAAAGATCCATTTCACCGTATACTTCCCGGCGCCGGCTTTTGATAGTTTCTTCATCACAGGACTCCTTTCTGTCAGGCAGTGACTGCGGGTATAAGAAAAGCACATCAAGCGGCAGACTCACTGTCCCGCAAATGTGCTTACATTGCCCATATCGCTGCCCCGAGGGGCCCGGCTCCTGACGGCCTGTTCAGATCGAGTATCCAGGTGCTCTTCTGTTTCTACAACTATACAAAGGCAGGCGGATGTTAGTCAACAGAAACTTCAGAGAACTTTTTTAATACCCCCAGTTGACCAGGTCCCAGCCGCCGTCGCCCTTCCGGGCCAGCCACCATTCATAGTTGGCATAGTCCTCGTCCGGCTCCCAGGCTGTCCCCAGAAGATCCTCTTCCGCCACCGGGGAATGAAAATCCGTATAGAATTCGATGCACTGGGTATATTTTTTGCCGTCCTTCAGACTGCTCATCCATGCGATGTTCTCCGGGGTATTGCAGTCATCTCCCGCATACCGGATATCTCCCATCTTGCAGCCGTCCCATTTGTTGAATTCATCAAAGATCAGATCGATGGCCTTGTCCATCTCTTCCCGGGTATAGAGCTGGGATTCACCGTAATCCACGGTCGCCCCAGCCTTTTCGGCGGCGGTCTTGCCGCAGGCTGTCATCAGTACAAGAACAAAAAAGAGTACCGAAAACGTTACGATCTTCCTTTTCATTGTTGTCATTCCTCCTTGATCAACCGGTTTCCGGTTCTGT
>CAMNJK010000178.1 GCA_946541435.1 uncultured Bacillota bacterium | reverse complement strand
GTGATGCGAAAAATACTGAGATTCGTGAGATCGATCTTCTTCCGGACGTACATAAAGAAGTTGTCAAGATGTACTCCTATATGAAGGAAAAACACCCCGGACGCCTCTGGATGGCAAAGCTCCAGATGGACCATTGGGATGATATCTGCACGGCGCATGAGCGGGGCAAAAAGCTGATCCTGACCAGTACCAATACGCCTGCGGAGCTGATCTATGCGTTTGACGCGGTCCCCTTTGTTCCGGAGACCCTGATCATGCGCTATGCCAACTCCGATAAGACCTTTAAATACCTGGATCTGGCGGATCAGTACGTCAGCCACCAGCTCTGCTCCATCAACAGAGGCCAGATCGGTTACTATCTGTCCGGCGACCTCCGGATGAAACCCGATGCGATCCTGGCGACAGTTACACCCTGTGATTCCTCGCGTGTCGCTTATACGGCAGCGGCTAAGATCCTGGATATCCCCAGCTTCTGCCTCGATACTCCCTATCGTCAGGATGAGCGCGGATACGGCTATCTTGCAGAACAGCTCAAGGAAGCCTGCAAGTTCCTCGAAGAGGTGACCGGCAACAAGCTGGATATGGACAAGCTCAAAGAGATCGTCGAGCGAGGCAACAAGGCGGCAAGACTTCTGACTGCCTGCTCAAAACTTCGTCAGATCACTCCCTGTCCCCTTCCCGGCAGCCTTCTGGTCCTCAACGAGATGGTCGGCGGCATGATGGGCAGCCAGGGTGCCGTGGACTTCCTTCAGGCCGAATATGATTACGGCGTGAAGAATCTGGCAGCCGGCAAGGGTGTTACACCCGGACCTGAGGAATTCCGTGTCATCTGGGTCCAGAACATGCTTTGGAACAACGCCGGTATCGTCGGCTGGATGGAAAAAGCCTTCAACGCAGTCCTGGTCATGGACGGCTTCGGCTACGAGGGCTACAAGGTGATCGACACGTCTTCCGAAGAAAGCATCTTCCTGGGTCTGGGCCAGAGAACTCTCAACTCTCCCATGGTGCACGGCGCAGCCGGCCCTGCGGAACCCTGGATCCAGATGGTAGACCGCATGATCGGCGAATACAAGGTCAATGTTTCCATGTTCGCCGGCCACGTCGGCTGCAAGCACACCTGGGCAGCCAGCAAGCTGGTCAAGGATTATATCTACGAGAAATACGGTCTGCCGACCCTCACCTTCGATGAGGACGGCATCGACATCCGCTACCAGACCGCGGATCAGATCAAGGCAGTCATTACCGAGTACATGGAGACCCTGATCGAGAATAAGAAAAAAGGAAATCTGTGATCTGCCCCCGGACTCCATTCCATGGAAGGCAGCTCACCGGAAAGGAAGAACAGTCTTTGTGAGACAGTCCGCACAGAGCACTTTGACAGGGAGGTAAAAAATGAAAGGCAGAACGATCGCAGTCACCGGAAAAGGCGGCACGGGTAAATCCGTCATTGCGTCTTTAATGATCACACAGCTGGCCAAGAAATACCCCGGAGAGATCCTTGCCATCGACGCGGATTCCGCCATGAGCCTTCCCTATACACTTGGCATCAAAGCGGAGCCGGAAAAGACGATCACTGCCATGCGCAGATCAATCGTAGGCAGGGACGATGTAAAGAAAAAAATGAACAACAAACCCATGCGGGAGGTCATCCGGGACGTCGTCCACAAGGGTGACGGCTATGATCTGCTGCTGATGGGACGTCCCGAGGAGCCGGGCTGTTACTGTGCGGTCAATGATCTGCTCCGCCACGGCATGGGCATGCTGGTGGAGGATTACAGGATCAGTGTCGTGGACGGCGAGGCCGGTCCCGAACAGATCAACCGGCGGGTACTCAAGGATCTGGATACTCTGCTGGTGGTCTCCGATATGTCCGCCAGGAGCCTGGAGACTGCGCGCGGCATCGTGGAGATCGCGCTGGCCAATGAAAACGGTATCAGCGTCCGCAGGGCTGGATTGATCCTGAACCGCGTGCGCGATGACGCACCCCTGCAGGACCTCGTAGACCGCGTTGGCGTACCTGTTCTGGGAACGATTCCGGAGGATGCAGTCCTCAACAAGTACGACCGGGAGGGAATGCCTTTAAGAGAACTTCCCGGGGACTGCCCGGCTGTCCTGGCTGTTCAGAAGATTCTGGACGGGATCCTGGGCAATGCCTGACAGAAGATAAGAAAAAAACGTAGAAAAGTCATTACGGGGAAGGACCCGCGGGCGGGCCCTTCCCGAATAGATGAAGACAGCTGTAGAAAAACAAGAATAGAAGGAGAGGAGAGGTAGTATGAGCAAAGTAAAGACCATGAGCGAAGCGCTGGACCTGATTCAGGACGGGGCGGTCGTAGCGACAACAGGATTCGTACACTGGGCTCTTCCGGATGAAGTGTTCAAGGCGGTTGAGGACCGTTTCCTTGAGACAGGACATCCCGCGAATCTGGAGTGTGTATTTACGGGAAGTGCCGGCCTGAACGGCACCGGTTATGACCGCTGGGGCCACAAGGGACTGATCGGCAAGGTTATTGCCGGCCATATCGGTCTCACACCCAATATTCCTGCTCTGATCAATGCCAATGAGTGCCAGGCATACAATTACCCTCTGGGCGTTATTGCCGAACTTTTCCGCTGCTCCATCCAGGGCCGGAAGGGACTGATGACCAAAGTCGGTCTGCGCACCTTCGTAGACCCCCGTCTGGAAGGCGGTAAGATGAACGCCGTCACGACAGAGGATCTTGTAAAGGTCGTGGAATTTGACGGTGAAGAGTGGCTGTATTATCCCACGCCCAAATTTGATATCGCTATCATCCGTGCCACCACAGCGGATAAGGACGGAAATCTGTCGCTGGAGCATGAGTCCGGACGTCTGGATCCCAAGAATGTCGCCATGGCGGTCCGCGCTGCAGGCGGAAAAGTTATTGCCCAGGTCAAATATATCTCCGACACCAAGCTTCCGGCAGCTTCCGTGGAAGTTCCCGGATACTTTGTAGATGCGGTCGTAGAGAGCAAAGAGCCTGAAAAGTATCACAGAATGACAACCAACGTCTTCTTCGACAAGAAATACTGCGGTATGATCGATGCTCCTGTAGACGCCCTTAAGCCTCTGCCCCTGAACGTCCGCAAGGTCATTGCCAGAAGATGCGCTATGGAGCTTACACCTGCTTCTCTGGTCAATCTTGGTATCGGCATTCCGGAGCTGGTAGCCACAGTTGCCGGTGAAGAAGGATTTGCGCAGGAGATGACCCTGACTTCCGAAGACGGAATCGTCGGCGGCATGCCCGGATCCGGAGATCTGTTCGGCGCCGGCCTCAACTCCAGCGCGACCGTTACCATGCCGGAGATCTTCGATATCTATAATGGCGGAAACCTGGATCTGGCTGTTCTGGGCCTTGCGGAAGTCAACCAGAAGGGCGACAATAACGTCGGCAAGTTCGGCCCCAAGATTCCCGGCTGCGGTGGTTTCATCAACATTTCCCAGTCCACTCCCAAGGTGGTCTTCTGCGGCGCCTTTACCGCAGGCGGAAGCAAGTATGAGATCGGAAACGGCGAGCTTCACATTGTCCAGGAAGGCAAGGCCAAGAAGTTCGTCAAGGAAGTCCAGCAGGTCACCTACAGCGGCGAGTACGGCGCTTCCGTCGGTCAGAAGGTTCTCTATGTGACAGAGAGAGCAGTATTTGAGCTGACAAAAGACGGCCTGATGCTGATTGAAAAGGCCCCCGGCGTAGACCTGCAGAAGGATATCCTGGATCAGATGGAATTCACACCCATCATCTCCCCTGATCTCAAGGAAATGGATGCCAGAATCTTCCGTGAGGAGAAGATGGGACTGACCATCGGCTGATCGACCGGATCAGGGTCTGAATGTGAACAGACTGAGAACCTGACGGCGGATTGACTGAGAATTTGCCTATGGCAGACACAGCGGGAAAGCCGTTCTGATTT
>CAMNJK010000177.1 GCA_946541435.1 uncultured Bacillota bacterium | reverse complement strand
TTCCTTCCATACAATATAGAATATAATTAACGGGGTGTCATATCGACGCCCCGTTTTTTTATGTCTTGAATTATATCTCCTGCCCGGCGAACTGGGTCATGTACAGTGAGTGGTAGGTGCCGCCGGCGGCCAGGAGTTCTTCGTGGGTTCCTTGCTCTACGATGGTGCCCTGGTCCATGACCACGATGAGATCTGCGTCCCGGATGGTGGACAGTCGGTGGGCGATGATCAGGCTGGTGCGGCCTTCCATGAGTCGGTACATGGCTTCCTGAATGGACTTCTCGGTGCGGGTATCGATGTTGGATGTGGCTTCGTCCAGGATCAGGATGTGCGGATAGGACAGGAAGGCCCGGCCGATGGCGATGAGCTGCCGCTGGCCCTGAGACAGGTTGTCCCCGGAGTCCACCAGCATGGTCTCATACCCATCGGGCAGCATGGCCACCATCTGGTCCACATTACTGAAGGCGGCGGCCTGCCGCACGTCTTCATCGGTGGCATCGGCTTTGGCATAGGTCAGGTTCGCCCGGATGGTATCCGTAAACAAGACTGTATCCTGCAGCACGATCCCCACCAGGTCACGGAGATCCGTGCAGTCGATGTCTTTGATGTTCACACCGTCCAGCAGGATCTCGCCGCTGTCGATGTCATAGAACCGCATCAGCAGGTTGATGATGGTGGTCTTGCCGGAACCCGTAGAGCCCACCAGGGCGATCTTCTTGCCGGCTTCGATCTTCAGGTTGAAGTCCCGGATCACTGGCTTTCCCGGAACGTAGGAGAAATCCACGTGGCGGAATTCGATCGTGCCGTCCGTCTGGGCTTTGTGCACCGATCCGGCTTTGTTCTCGGGGGGAGCATCCATGACCTCGAAGATCCGCTCCGCGCCGGCGATAGCCGTCTGGATCTGGCCGTAGAGCTGAGCCAGCTCGTTGATGGGCCGGGAGAACTGCTTGGAGTAGATCGCGAAGGCGGAGATGACACCCACCGTGATGTAGCCTTTGAGGGCCAGGTAGCCCCCGAACACGGCAACCACCACGAAGGACACGTTGTTGAGCATGTTCATGACGGGGCCCATGGAGCTTGCGATGATCTCCGCCATGATCCCCGTGTGAGTCAGGGCGTCCGAAGCCTCCTGGAAGTCCTGGATCACGGCATCCTGCTGGTTGTAGGCGGTCACCGTCTTATAGTAGGAGACCTTCTCCTCCACGATGCCGTTGATGCGGCCCAGGAGCTGCTGCCGCTGCAGGTAGTACCGGCGCATGACCCGGGAGATGATGCGGGTGAACAGCACCGAGAAAATCACCACGGAGCAGGCCAGAAGCGTGAGCTGCCAGCTGTACCAGAACATCACGGCCATGGTGCCCGCCAGGGTCAGCACCCCGGAGAACAAAGACGACAGCGACTGGGAGATCACCCCGGAGATGTTCTCGGCGTCGTTGGTCATGCGGCTGATGAGGTCGCCGTGGGAGTGATTGTCCAGGTAGGACAAAGGCAAATCGATGGTTTTCCGGAAGAGCTGGGCCCGCATGCTCTTCACGATGCGCTGGGAGAGCCGGGCGCCGATCTGCTCCTGAGCGAGGGACGACAGGCTGCTGCCCACGTAGACCGCGGCCATGATGGCCAGGATCCCCGGGACCCGGTCGAACTGCCTCATGGTGATACTGTCGATGGCGCGGCTCAGAAGAGCCGGCGCTGCCACCTGAAGGAGCACCGAGACAGAGACGATCAGAAGAAGCAGCAGGACGACTTTGCGCTCGGATCGGAAATAGGCGATGAGACGGCGAAGAGTGTGCCTGCCTTCCTTTGGCTTCTCCACGGGGGCGCCCATGTTCCGGGGCCCGCGGCGCATGGAGATGTTCATGTCGGCGGTTTTGCTCATGCGGTGCCCGGCATCCCGGGGCACCTGGGTCTGGGTGCGCTGTGTATTCTGACTCATGCGGCACCTCCTGACTTCATCTGGGAATCGCAGATGTCCTGGTACACCGGGCAGGTGGCCAGGAGCTCTTCGTGGGTCCCGCAGGCGATGATGGTGCCCTCATCCAGCACGGCGATGCGGTCTGCCCGCCGGGCCGTGGCGATGCGCTGGGCGATGATGATCCGGGTCTGGCCGGAGTAGTTCTCCTCCAGGGCCTGATACAGCGCCGCCTCCGTCCGGAGGTCCAGGGCGCTGGTGGAATCGTCCAGGATCAGGAATGTGGCATTCTTCAGCAGGGCGCGGCTGATGGCGATGCGCTGACGCTGGCCGCCGGAGAGACTCATGCCCCCCTCGGCCACGGCGGTGTCATAGCCGTCAGGCTGCTCCAGGATGAACCCTTCCGCCTGGGCGGCTTTTGCGGCCCGGCGCACTTCCTCCTCCGGGGCACCGGGACGCCCCAGAGTGATATTGTCCCGAATGGTGGTGCTGAAGAGCTCATTCTTCTGGGTCACAAAGGCCACCTTCTCCCGCAGCGCCGCCAGTTCGTATCTTCTCACATCCACACCGTCCACGTAGACGGTGCCTTTTGTTACATCATAGAAACGGGGGATCAGGTTCACCAGACTGGTTTTGCCGCAGCCGGTGGCGCCCACGATGGCGATGGTCTCCCCGGGCTCGATGGTCAGATCGATGTCCCGCAGCACCTCCGTCTGGCTGCCGTCGGGATAGGAGAAATCCACGTGGTCGAAACGGATCCACCCGGGCACGGTTTTGCCGGTGCGCACGGGGCCGTCATCGATGGCAGGGACCGTGTTCAGGATCTTCTTCAGACGGGCCGCGGAGGCCATTCCCCGGGACAAAGTCTGGAAGATCATGGCCAGCATCATCATGCCTCCCAGGATCTGAGAGATGTAAGTGACCGCCGCCATGACTTCGCCGGGAGCCAGGCCCCCCTGACGCACGTGGATGGCGCCGATCCAGATCAGAGCCACCGTGGCCAGGTTCAGGATGATATTCATCACCGGCCGCATGTAGGACATGATCAGAAGAACTCTGAGCTGGGTGTCCGACAGGTCCTCATTGGCCCGGCCGAACCGCTCCGTCTCCCGGTCCTCCTGGATGAATGCCTTCACCACCCGGGTGCCGTTGATGTTCTCCTGGATCACCGTGTTCATGCTGTCGATCTTCTTTTGCAGCAGCGGGAAAAGGGGGTTCGTCTTCCACAGGACGAATCCGATGTTCAGCAGCACCAGAGGAAAGGCGCAGGCGATGATCACCAGGAACCTCTGGTCCAGGGACAGCAGGGTGATGGTGCCCACCACCATGAACATGAGGCAGCGGATGAATCCCCGCACCGACTGCTGCACCAGGCGCTCCAGCTGGGTCACGTCATTGGTGATCCGGGTGATCAGAGACCCCGTGGTGAATGCGTCAGTCTGCTGGAAGGACAGGTGCATGATGCGCCGGAAGCATTCTTTCCTCACTTGATTCGCAAAGTTCTGGCTGCACAGGTTCGCCATGGTGCCGCTCAGCATACCACAAAGCCCACCTGCCAGGACGATCAGGATCATCTGGATTCCTACGGACCAGATGAGGTCCAGATCCGGCAGACCGCCGTGGTTCAGGCCAAGGATGCCCTCATCCACGATGCGGGCCATGAGCCTGGGCTGCAGCATATCCACCGACACCTCGCAGACCATGAAGAAGGCGGCGAGGAGGGCGAAAGGCCAGTATTTTCTCATATATTTCAGCATAAGTTTCACCTCTTGCTATCTATTGTACTGCGAAACTGGGAAAAAAGACAGAAAAATGAACGTGGGATACAGAGAAAAATAGGCAACCAAATACTGCCCGGCGGAAGCAGACGGTTTGTCCGCAGGGGATGGAATGGGTATGAAACTGAGATACAAACATCCGGAACAACAAAGACGACAAGAACTGTCACGAACTATGAAAGTATTGGAATTTCAACGTTTTTGCGGGGGGGGGGTGCGTTATTATCAGCCTTAGGAAACTTCCTCCGCACGTTGGT
>CAMNJK010000176.1 GCA_946541435.1 uncultured Bacillota bacterium | reverse complement strand
CCGCGACCATGGATGCCTGCGCCTCTTCCCTTTCGCTTCCTGTCACTCCTGCAAAAGCGGTCTGCGGCAGCAGCATTGCTGTCATGCAGATCACCAGGATCATTGCCACTTTCTTCTTCAACGCTCTGATCTCCTTCTGTTGTTACACCTTGCTACACTTCGTTACAAATGATATACCCGTTTTCATCCATATGAAAAACGGGTGCTTTCACACCCGTCTATCATATCGCAGTGATTGCAGAATTGCAAACCGTCTGTGTACCACCCTACAACTTCAGCCGTATATCACCACAAAAGCATGGCCAGCCTTTGCATTGTGGGCGTATACAGGACCTCAGGCCATGATGAATCCCAGGATGGCGAAGCCGACGAAGCTGGCGCCTGCCGCGATGAAACCGTACGGCATCTGGGTGAAGGCATGTCTGAAGTTGTCGCATCCGCAGGCCGCCGAGGTCAGGACCGTGGCGTCGGAGTAGAAGCAGATGTGGGATCCGAATACACCGGCGGACAGGCAGGCTGCCACAGCCAGCGGCATGTGGACGCCGATCTGCATTGCCAGCGGAATGATGATGGGCAGCGCGATGATGTACATGCCCCAGTTGGTTCCGGTGATGAACTCGGTGATGGCCAGGACCAGGAAGATCAGCATGGGCATGGTGGCCGGAGTCATGACCTTGGTGGCGGACTCGATGCACCATGCGGTGAATCCGATGGTTTCGTTCATGTCCGCGAAGACGAAGGCCATGACCATCAGCATCAGGGGCAGGATCATGTTCTGGATGCCCTGGATGATGATCTCCCAGAACTCCGCGGCAGACATCAGATTCTGTGCCATGTACATGATGAACATGACGCCCAGGGTGCAGAGAACGCCCATTTCCATGTCGGTGTCGAAGAGGATGGTGGCGCCTACCAGTACCAGGATCGGGATGAAGAAGTTGAACATCTTCGGGTTTTCCGGGATCTCCAGCTCGCCCTTATCGCTGGCCAGGATGGAGATCTTTTCGGAGCCTTCCGGCGCCAGGGGGCCGCCGGCGGCAACACGTTCATAGGCCTTTTTCATGGGGCCGATCTTGGGGATGACGCCCACGATCACCAGGGGTACGATCAGGGCCGCGATCCATCCATAGAGGTCATAGGGAATGGTCTTTACGAACATGCCGATCTCACTGGCGCCATCCTCCTGCCAGCCGTTGGCCACCAGGATACGGCCGCAGAAGACGGACCATGTGGTGATGGGAATCAGCACGCAGAGGGGCGCTGCTGTGGAGTCGCAGACGTAGGCCAGCATCTCACGGGGCGTCCGGTGCTTGTCCGTCAGCGGTGCCATGCAGGAGCCGACGGTCATGGAGTTGAGATAGTCATCGATGAAGATGATACAGCCCAGGACCCAGGTCCACATCAGAGCCGGTTTCTCGGATTTTGCCCGCTTCGATGCCCACTGTCCGAAAGCGTAGGCGCCGCCGGACCGCTCAATCAGGGAAATGATGCCGCCCATCAGTCCGCAGACGATGATCAGCCAGGCGATGTCCTCGGACATCATGGTATTCAGCACGGATTCGCTGAAGGTGGCCAGCACGTTGTCCCCCGGGGACGAGCACATGATGAATCCCACCACCGCGCCGATGGTCAGCGCTTCGATGATCCGCTTGGTAACGAAGATGTAGATGATCATCAGCAGCGCCGGAATGGTGCAGAGAACGCCGAAATCAGCCGGGTCTTCCGGCAGAAAGAAATTCAGGATAAATGCCGCAATGATAATGATGGCCGCAGCCAGCAGCGATTTCCTCGCATTGAATGAAGCGATCTCTTTCTTGATTACTTCATTTTGTTCCTTCAAAGACATGAGAACCTCCTTTCTCCTCTTCATGTCTTCTCTTCATCTGGAAGGCGTGATATGAATTATGAATGATAAGTGATTGTTGTGATAACAATTAAATTGTAGCACTTTTCTGAACTTAGTCAAGGACGCGTTATCGGTGGAACGCGATAAAGTGATGAAGCAGTTAGGACTCCGGCAAAAGCGGCTGCCTCTCCGGACAGCCTTCGCTCCGGTCTCTTCGAAAGATTCTTCGTGATTTTTTCCGGGTTCTGTGATATTCTTTATGGACGGCGCGGCTGCCGCGCTTCAAAGACGTCGTTACAAGTTACAGAGAATAGAAAATCAGGACAGGAATATCATTATGCAGCATTATCAGTATCGGACAGCAGGCATCTGCCCCAGCCTTATCGATTTTGACCTGGACGGGACCACCGTCCGCAACGTGCAGTTCACCGGCGGGTGCAACGGAAATCTCAAAGCCATCGGCAAGCTCGTGGAGGGCATGTCCGTGGATCAGGTGCACGGTCTTCTGATCGGCAACACCTGCGGCAACAAGCCCACTTCCTGCGCGGACCAGCTGGCGCAGGCCCTCAAGGACGCGGCCGGCAGAGCATAAGCGGCAGATCAGTACGGGCAGGCATCAGTCAGCGCTTTTGCAAAACCTGGCCTGTCCCTGTTTCACGATGAGCAGATACCCCCGGGGGAACTGGACCCTCTTCGGTGCCTGCTTTTTTTTAATGATCTCATCCGCCGCCCGGAGCCGTTCCTCGGAAATGTCGCTGGTCAGCCCGATCTCGCTGAAAGCTTTTGCAATGACCCTGTGCCGGATGGCGTCCGGCAGTTCCGCCAGCCCGGCCCGGTCCAGGACCACCTGGCGGGCGTCGGCATGATTGGCGCCGGCGTCATCCGTTCGCAGAAGCCGCGCGTACGCCCGCTCCGCTTCACGCCACAGATACTCCTTATCCGCCGCCGCGATCCGGCCCAGCCGGGTCAGCGTCCCCACGATGTTTTCATTATACTCTTCCAGCAAAGGCAGGAGTTCCAGCCGGATCCGGTTCCTTGTATAGATGGGCTCATAATTGGTATGGTCCGTAACAGGGTCCAGGCCATTCTCCCTGCAGTACGCCTCGATCTCATTTCTCGGAACATCCAGAAGCGGCCTGATCACCGGGATCCCGCGCTCGTATCGTTCATAAGCGATGCCCGATAAGCCGTCCGTTCCGGTGCCGCGAAGGATCCTATGCAGGATGGTCTCTGCCTGATCATTTGCATTCTGGGCCACAGCGATCCGAACATTGGGTGTATCTGCTGCATCATGATCACCGGGTGCATCTGCATCAATCTCGACACCGGGCGCATCTGCTGCGGCATGGTCACCGGATGCCTCCGCAACTTCCTGTGCCACCTGATAAAAGGCGTCGTAGCGAACCTTCCGCCCGGCCTCCTCACTGGTCATCCCCAGCTTTTCCGCCAGCGCGTTCACATCCACCACGAAGGTTCTGCAGGACAGACCAGCCTTTGCGCAGATCATCTCTGCGTATGCCTGATCCCGCTCCGCCGCCCCGGGCCGGAACCTGTGATTCACATGCACCGGGTGGATGGTCAGGCCGAGCTCCGCGGACAGGCGCAGGAGCACGTGAAAGAGGCAGACCGAATCCGGTCCGCCGGAAAGCCCAAGAACGATGTGATCGCCCTGCCGGATCAGGTCATGGGCGTTGATCGTCTGACGCACAGTGTCGATCAGCATTTTCGCGCTCCCTTCCTGCTGTGTGGCCTTTTCTGGCCCTGTTGCTTTGTGGACATTTTACCCTCGCCAAATGTTTTTTTCAACCGCCCCGTGATTTTCCCGGATCAGCAAGGACATGTTGGGTATGTTTCTGCGCTTTTATTGGGTATCGATACCCAAGCCTTTCCAGCCTTTGCACCGGCCGCGCGACTCAGACAGTTGATTCCACCGGCCGTCTTCGCTACAATAGACCCATGAGCAGAGCATTTGTAACAGACAAAGAGGACTGGGGTTATTGCGCAAAGGCTGGCGAGCGCTGTCTTCACGCGTCGGACAGGGATTGCCGGCGCAAGGACTGCCCGTATTATAACCGTACAGCCGCAGCCCCTTCGGCGGATCCCGCGGATTCGCAGAAGGGGGTCACCGTTGTGCGCCGAAAACCGCGGGCGGCGGCGGGCG
>CAMNJK010000175.1 GCA_946541435.1 uncultured Bacillota bacterium | reverse complement strand
GGCCTGCTGGGCGTGGAAGCGGACGACCAGTCCGTGGATGAGATGGCGCGGCGCAGCCGGGGCACCCCCCGTATCGCCAACCGGCTTCTGAAGCGGGTCCGGGACTTTTCCCAGGTCAAGGGGGACGGCAACATCAATATCGACATCACCCGGGAAGCCCTGAGCGCCCTGGGGGTGGATTACATGGGACTGGAGCACCTGGACCGGGAGATCCTGCGGACCATCATCGAGCGGTTTGACGGGGGCCCTGTGGGCATCGATACCATCGCGGCATCCATCGGTGAAGAGCGGGTGACCATCGAGGATGTCTATGAGCCCTATCTGATCCAGGCGGGATTCCTGCACCGGACCCAGAAGGGCCGGGTGGTATCCAGGCTGGCCTACCAGCACCTGGGCCTGGATTATGACACAGACGATGAAGAGCAGATCTCCATCAGCATCAGCGAGTAGCAGCAATCGACGGAAGAGAGACAGATATGAGGATAGACGATTTTGATTATCATCTGCCGGAGGAACTGATCGCCCAGAAGCCGGCGGACCGCAGGGACAGTTCCCGGCTTCTTGTGGTACACAGGAAAACGGACACCATTGAGCATAAGCATTTTTATGATATCCTGGACTATCTGCAGCCCGGAGACTGCCTGGTGCTCAACGATTCACGGGTGATCCCCGCAAGGCTCTATGGCAGGAAACTCCAGAAGGACCCGGGAAACAGCGAACCGGGAGCCAGGGTGGAGTTTCTGCTGATCCGCCGCGTTCCGGCCGGGCCGGAAGCGGATGCAAAGGCTGGCGATCACTGGGAGACCATGGTGCGGCCGGGCCGGCGGCTGAAGCCGGGAGATACGGTCTGCTTCAGCGGACCCGGCAGCGATCTGCCGGACCAGCCCCTGCTCCGGGCGGAGATCCTGGACTACGGAGAGGACGGTACGCGCATCGTCCGGTTCGACTATGAAGGTCTGTTCATGGAACGGCTGGAGGAGATCGGGAGCATGCCTCTGCCGCCCTATATCGAACGGCCTTCTGAAGACACGGACCGGGAGCGTTATCAGACGGTCTACAGCAGGGAAGAAGGCTCTGTGGCAGCGCCCACGGCAGGACTGCATTTCACGGAGGAACTGCTTGCGAAGGCCGCGGCCAAAGGCGTGGAACTGGCTTATGTGACCCTGCACGTGGGCATCGGGACATTCCGGCCGGTCAAGTGTGAGAATGTGGAAGACCACCATATGCATTTCGAGGAGTATACGATCAGCGAGGAAGCGGCGGAGATCATCAACCGGGCCAAGAGGGAAGGCCGCCGGGTGATCAGCGTGGGGACCACATCCACCCGAACGGTGGAGAGCGCCGCTTATCTGGATGAGACCATCCAGGCGCCGGGAGATTCCGGGGACAGGAAACAGGGCTGCTGGCAGGTGAAGGCCGGCTCCGGCAGCACGGGGATCTTCATCTATCCCGGATATGAGTTTAAGATCATCGATTCCCTGATCACCAATTTCCATCTGCCCAAGTCCACGCTGCTGATGCTGATCTCCGCCCTGTACGACCGGGAAAAGATCCTGGGCGTCTATGAAGAAGCCATCCGGGAAAGATACCGGTTCTTCTCCTACGGAGACGCCATGTTCATTGAATGAGAGAATAGGACAGGAATAAGATATGACGAGAGCGATTACGTTTGAACTGATCAAGACTGACGCCCGCACAAAAGCCCGGCGGGGGACGGTGACCACGCCCCACGGCAAGATCCAGACGCCCATCTTCATGCCGGTGGGAACGGCGGCCACGGTCAAGGCCATGCGGCCGGAAGAGGTGAAGGAGCTGGGCGCCCAGATCATCCTGAGCAATACCTATCATCTGTATCTGCGGCCCGGCCATGAGATCGTCAGGGAAGCCGGCGGTGTGCATCGGTTCATGAACTGGGACCTTCCGGTGCTGACGGACAGCGGCGGTTTCCAGGTCTTCAGCCTGGGCAAGATGCGGAAGATCACAGAAGAAGGGGTGAAGTTCCAGTCCCATATTGACGGGTCCAGACACATGATCTCGCCGGAGAAGTCCATGGAGATCCAGCATGCCCTGGGCTCGGATATCATGATGGCCTTCGATGAGTGCGCGCCCTGGCCTGCGGAGCGGCGGTATGTGGAGGAATCTCTGGAACTGACCACCCGCTGGCTGGCCCGCTGTAAGGCAGCCCATGACAGCTATGCTGAGTCTCTGGGCGGGGAATCCCAGGTCCTGGGAGAAGGCTGCAACCAGTCCCTCTTCGGCATCATGCAGGGCGGGACATACATCGATCTGAGGAAACGCAGCGCGGAGCAGATCACAGAGATGGATCTGCCGGGCTACGGCATCGGCGGCCTTTCTGTGGGAGAGCCCAAGGAAGTGATGTATGAGGTACTGGATGAGTGCGTGGATTTCCTGCCGGCGGACAGACCCAGATATCTGATGGGAGTGGGCAGCCCGGACTGCCTGTTTGAAGGCGTGGAGCGGGGCGTGGATATGTTTGACTGCGTGCTCCCCACCCGGATCGCCCGGCACGGGATGGCCATGACCTCCCATGGGCGGGTCAACATCAAGAACAAGCAGTATGAACGGGACTTCACACCCCTGGATCCGGAATGCGACTGCTATACCTGCAGGAACTACTCCAGGGCTTATCTGCGGCATCTGTTCAAATGTGATGAGATCCTGTCGGCCATGCTGATGACCAATCACAATCTTCATTTCCTGGTGAAGACCATGGATCATATCCGGACAGCCATTGAAGAGGATCGTTTCTTAGAATACAAAAAAGAATTTTATGACAAGTACGGCCGGTTCTGATCATCGGCCCGTCGATTGCGTCTTGCGGGAGAAAAAAGTATGAATAATCTGTGCAAAGACAGGGAATACTGCGGCGGATGCAGCTATCAGGGCATCCCATATGAGGAGCAGCTGGCCAACAAATCCGGCGAAGTCCAGGGCCTGCTGGCAGAGAAGCATATCACTTATGGCCAGCTTTTGCCCATCGAACCCGCGCCCTCGGTCTACGCCTACCGCAATAAGATGGAATACACCTTCGGGGATATGGAGAAGGATGGTCCCATGACCCTGGGCATGCACCGGAAGAAGCATTTTATGTCCATCGTTACAGTGGACGAATGTCAGCTGGTGCATCCGGATTTCAATCTGGTCCTCCGGGCCACCCTGGATTTCGCCCGGGAGCGGGGCTATGCCAAATATCATAAGAAGCGGCATACGGGACTCATGCGAAATCTCGTGGTTCGGCGGGGCGCCCATACCGGCGAGATGCTGATCAATATCGTGACCAGTTCGGCGGGAGAGGGCGGCCCGGATGCCTTCGATGAGAAGGCCTATGTGGACCTGATCCTGGGGCTTCCTCTGGAGCATCAGGTGGCCGGGATCCTGCGGACCATCAATGACCGGCTGGCGGATGCGGTGAACTGCGATGAGCTGCGGGTCCTGTACGGCCGGGACTATTACCAGGAAGAGATCCTGGGACTGAAGTTTCACGTGGGCCCTTTTTCTTTCTTCCAGACCAATGTTGAGGCGGTGGAGAATCTGTATTCCTACGCCATCGGTCTGATCGATGATTTCAGCAACAAAAAAGTGTTTGATCTCTTCTGCGGAACGGGCACCATCTCCCAGGTCATGGCGCGGCGGGCGTCGGAAGTGGTGGGCGTGGAGATCGTGGAGGAAGCCGTGGAAGGAGCCCGGCGCACAGCGGAGATGAACGGCCTGGACAACTGCCGCTTTATCGCCGGGGACGTGTTCCAGGTGCTGCAGGAACTGCCGGACAAACCGGACGTGATCGTGGTGGATCCGCCCCGGGCGGGCATTTCCGTGGACGCCCTGGACCGGATCATCAGCTACGGCGTGGAACAGATCGTCTATATTTCCTGCAATCCCAGGAGCCTGGCCCAGAACCTCTATCAGCTGCAGCTGGGCGGCTACCGGGTGGAGTCGGTGAAACCCTTTGACAATTTCCCGTGGACGAAGCATGTGGAGTGCGTAGTATTGATGTCTAAAGCAAACACATAAGAGGCGCTGAAAGGCTTGA
>CAMNJK010000174.1 GCA_946541435.1 uncultured Bacillota bacterium | reverse complement strand
TGGGCAAGATGGAATCCGAAGGAACCACACCGCGTCAGCTGACCGACCTGATCGGTTCTCTGTGCGACCTGACATCCGGATCCGGCGACAAGGGAACCCCCATCGTCTTCATCCAGGGCTATTTTGACAACTACACCAGCGTATAAAAGCAGAGAGCATGGATGCTCCCGGAGCACGGGAGACCATCGACAGAAAGCGCATTGAAAATGAATGAAGCAAGACAGGCAGGCAGCCTGTCTTGTTTTTTGGACAGGGATTGATATAATAGGCACAGATATGTTATTTCGCAGAGCAGCGCCCGGAGCATCGGGCGGATGAGGATACAGGTGGAAGTTCCTATGAAAAACAGTGGGATTCTGCGACAGGTTGCGCTTATATTTGCCCTCGGCGCCCTTTTGATCGGCGCCTTTACCTACTTCTCGCAGCAAGTGGTGGCTGAGAACAGCGTAAAACGGCAGACGGAGCAGGTGGCGGCCAGAGTTTCTGATGAGGTCGATCGCGCCATCAAGGAATATCCGGCCCACGACTGGCTTCTGGAATACTGGTATCAGAACGCGGACCGGCTGGATATCGAATATGACGTAGACTATACCGGTGATACGAAGACACGGCGAAAGGCGGAGCGGCTCAGCGGGCGGTATCCGGACCTGCAGCTGAAGTACGCTGCGGAAGAGGATCTTGAGGAGATGGCCCCCCGGGATCAGAAACTGTACGCGGAAGTGACCTATTCCTGGCTGATCACCAGACTCAACCAGATCAAGCGGGCGCAGAAGAACAGCTTCCTCTTTCTGGCGATGACTGACAGCAAACACCGGGAGCAGATCTTCCTGCTCAGCGCGTCGGATCCGGGCGGGATCCGGGGAACGGAGTACGAACAGGTCTACACCCTGGGCGTGAGATCCCTGGTAAATGAAAGCCAGAAGGCGGGAATGGATTACGCCAAGTCCCATCGTTCCTATCTGGCTGATGCCGGAAAATACATGGACTACTATTATTATTACGGGCATATCGCGGGCTGTGACGCATTTATCGGACTGACACAGGACCTGTCAGAGATCATGGATAATGTCAATCATATGGCCATCCGGGGAACCGTGTTCGCGATCATCACACAGCTTCTTCTGGCCTGGATCTGCATGGTCATGATCTTCCGGTTTACCCTGCAGCCCCTTCGGAAAGTGCAGGAAAGCATCCGGGGATACGTGCAGTCCAAGAACAGCGATGAGTTCCGTGAGGAACTGTCAGATGTCGACTCCAGGAACGAGATCGGCCAGCTGGCCATGGACATGAGGGTCCTTTCTCATGAGATCGATGATCACCTGGAGGAGATCCGTACGATCACCGCGGAGAAGGAGCGGATCAATACCGAACTATCCCTGGCCTCGACCATTCAGAATTCCATGCTTCCCGCCACATTCCCGCCGTTTCCGGACCGCAGGGAATTTGAGATCTACGCGGCCATGCAGCCTGCAAGGGAAGTGGGCGGGGACTTCTACGATTTCTTCCTGATCGATGATGACCATCTGTGTCTGGTCATCGCGGATGTCGCGGGAAAAGGAATTCCTGCGGCCCTGTTCATGATGGTGTCCAGAACCATCCTGGCGGACCATGCGGGACTGGAGATGTCTCCGGCCAGGATCATGAGGCGCGCCAACGAAACCATCTGCGCCAAGAACGCAACGGAGATGTTCGTCACCGTCTGGCTGGGGATCCTGGAGATCTCCACCGGCATACTGACTGCAGTCAACGCAGGCCACGAATATCCCGCCATCAAAGAAAAAGACGGCTGGTTCAAGATCATGCGTGATAAACACGGAATCGTTCTCGGCGTAATAGAAAGCGCTCCCTATGAAGAATATCAGATCCGGCTGGAACCCGGCGCGAAACTGTTCGTCTATACAGATGGTGTACCGGAGGCCCAGCGTCAGGACGGCAGGCAGTTCCAGATAGAAAACCTGACCATAGCGCTGAACAAGGCCAGGGAGGAAAGTCCCGAGGGGATCATTGGCAGTATCAGAACCAGTGTAGATGACTTCATCCAGGGCGCGGAACAGTTTGATGACATGACCATGCTCTGCCTGGAGTATCGGGGACCCGATACCAAAGAGTCCTGAAATACATTGACAGCAGATACATTGACACCAGAGAAAAGAAAAGAGGACAAAGATGAAAAAACACCTGAAAATCTGTACCGTGATCATTGCCGCGCTGGGGCTGCTGATGCTTCTGGCTGGCTGCGGCGAACTTGCCATGGAGGTTTCGGACGACGGCAGAGGAGCGGAGATCATCGCGGACAGCACGGACGACGGAGATCTCGTCACCGCGGGAACGCTGCAGATCGGAGAAGGCGATATCCTGACAGTGGAATACGCAGTTGATGAAGGCGCCGTGAACATCAAACTGGTCCCGGTCATCGAAGGTGAGGAGGACATGGATTCCGATGAACTGGAAGAAGCAGTGGAAGGCGGCGACCCGGCGCTGGACGAGACCTTAAGCGGCAACGGGACCACAGAGTATGCGGTGGCTCCCGGAGAGTATTACGTTTCAGCCGTCATGAAGGGGAAGACCAGCGCATCCGTCGCCCTGACAGTAAAGAAGGAAGACCAGGCCAAGGAAGAACCGGCAGAGAAAAAGAAGTCCGCCGAGGAGAACGCGGACGGCCAGAATCCGGTGATGAACTTTGTAGGGCCCTATGTCTGCGACCGGGCGAAGATCATGATCGAGGCAAGAGGCAAGAATAAAGCCAAGGTGGTGGTGACCTGGGGCAGCAGCGCCAGCGAGATGACAAAGTGGACCATGTCCGGACCCTTTGATGAAGAGACCCGCGCCATCGAGTACCACAACTGCGTCAGAAAAGACCTGACATATAACGAAGATGGAACAGTGAAATCAAAAGAAAAAGTTTACGTGGGCGGCCACGGATTCCTGACATTCGCAGAGGATGGGACCCTCACCTGGCAGGAGGATCAGGAGCATGCGGCCGACGGCATGACCTTTGAATTCAACGCGGACGCCAAATAACAGGACGCGGAAACCTGCTCAGGGCAGGTAGTCCCGCAGAACATTCGAAGATGAAGAAACCAGCCTCCGCTTTTCGGCGGGGCTGAGTTTTTTTATGGCGGCCTCCCGCTGCAGGGCGGCGCTGCGGTCTTCGGCCAGCTCCAGATAGGCGGGTTCCACGGGCAGGCGGCTGCGGGTGTATTTGCCCCCGCGTCCGCTGCGGTGCGCGGCCAGCCTTTGCGGGAAATCGTTGGTCCAGCCGGTGTAGAGGGAGTCGTCCCGGCACCGGAGCATGTAGACCACGGCCTGGCCCTTCAGTGGATGGGATTGTGATCTGTTTTCTGTCATGATGAATGGGTCGCCTGAGCTGAGATAAGAGTAAAAATTTCGTGAAAATTATATCACATTCCCGGTGGGTATGGTAGAATGGACTTTGCGGAGATGCGCGGCCTCTGCCGCGGAAGAGGAAGCTCCGTCAATGGAACAAAGGAGAAAGATATGAACAAGAAAATCACAGATACGATCGTTTACATCGGGGCCAACGATCACGATATCGATCTGTTCGAAGGGCAGTATATCGTGCCGGAAGGTATGGCCTACAATTCCTACGCGATCATCGACAACAAGATCGCTATCATGGATACCATCGATAAGTCCAAGACAGAAGAATGGCTGCAGAACATCGAGCTGGCGCTGCGCAATGTGGCGCCGGATTATCTGATCGTGCAGCACATGGAGCCGGACCACTCCGCCTCCATCCAGGCATTTGTGGAGAAATACCCGAAGGCAGTGGTGGTGGGCAACCGCAAGACCTTTAACATGATCGCACAGTTCTTCCCCAACATCCAGATCGGACAGAGCCTGGAAGTGGAGAACGGCGATGTGCTGGATCTGGGCAAGCATAAGCTGAACTTCGTGTTCGCGCCCATGGTCCACTGGCCGGAGGTCATGATGACCTACGACTCCGCGGACAAGATCCTGTTCTCCGCTGACGGTTTCGGCAAGTTCGGCGCCCTGGACGCGGAAGATGACGACTGGGCCTGCGAGGCGCGGCGTTACTATTTCGGCATCGTCGGCAAGTACGGCGCTCAGGTGCAGGCGGTCCTGAAGAAGGCTG
>CAMNJK010000173.1 GCA_946541435.1 uncultured Bacillota bacterium | reverse complement strand
CCAGCCTTTGCATGATCTCACTCGACCCCGTACTTGGTCTTCTTCCTGACGAACTGGGTCTGGCTGATACCCAGGGCGCTGGCTGCCTTCCGGGTCGTCCCGTACTTCTCCCAGGCAGACTGGACCACTTCCTTCTCAAAAGCTTCCACCAGCTGGGTCAGGCTCACGCCGCCCTCTTCGCCCGCCTCCTTTACCGCCGCCGCGGCGCCGGCCAGCGACGGATCTCCCGTCTCCTTCAGCACATCCATCATGGTGATGTTGTCATTTTTGCTGGAGATCATCAGACGCTGGACCACGTTTTCCAGCTCCCGGATGTTCCCCGGCCAGTCCCTGGCTTTCAGATAGTCCGCGGCATCGTCATCCATGTACTTGTCCATGCCGAACTTCTCATTGTACTGTTCCAGAAAATACTCGATCAGGGTGGGGATATCATCCCGCCGCTCCGACAGGGGCGGAATGTTGATGGGAAACACGTTGAGCCGGTAATACAGGTCGCGGCGGAAGGTCTTGGCCTCCACCATTTCCTCCAGACGGCGGTTGGTGGCCGACAGGATCCGCACATTCGTTTTGACCGGGATGGTTCCGCCCACCCGGATGAATTCTCCGTCCTGGATCACCCGCAGGAGCTTGGCCTGCATATCCAGAGGAAGCTCCCCGACTTCATCCAGAAAGATGACTCCGTTATCCGCCGCTTCGAACAGACCCTTCTTGCCCCGGCTGTCCGCGCCGGTAAAGGCGCCTTTCTCGTAGCCAAAGAACTCCGACTCCATCAGGTTGGGCGCGATGGATGCGCAGTTGACCTTGAGGAAGGGATGCATCTTGCGGCTGCTGTTCTTCTGGATCAGGTCAGCAATGCGTTCCTTGCCCACGCCTGTGTCCCCGGTGATCAGAACATTGCAGTCGTACTTTGCCACGGTCAGGGCCTCCTCCAGCACCCCGGTCATACGGCGGCTGCTCACCACCATGTCCTGGGCCACCATCATGTTCCGGTCGCGGTTCATGTCATGCATCTTCCTGCCGTATACGGAACGTCCGCCGGTACGCTGGCGCTCCCGCCGGCTGACCAGCGAGCCCTCCACATAAGGCGCCAGCTCCCGGACCAGCTCGAAATCAAACTCAGCGTACTCATTGATATAGCCGTCTGCGCACATGATCTTCAGATCCCGGGATACCGCCTCGGTGATATAGAGGGCGATGTTGTAATTGCTGATGAAGTTGGCGAAGACCACCGTTCCGCCGGAACGGGTCGACATGATATTGATGGTCTCGGAACCGGGTATATTGACGCAGTTGACCGAAAGATCCATCTCCCGGAAAGGCTCCAGAGTCTTGAGGCAGGATACCGGCCGCAGCATATTCATGTGGGCGGTCTTAGTAAAGACGCGGTCCAGTAGTTTCTGGATCTTCTCACCCTGGAACAGGACGCCGGTGTTCCGGTCCAGGAGGCAGTAGATATTGGCCTCGGGGCCGGCCGCCTTGCGGATGGCGTATCCGTAGATCAGGGTCATCATGGTGCTGTTGCCGATGACAGCGATGTTCTTCTTGCCGCTGGCCTCTCGTAAGACATTGTAGATGGTTCCGGATTCGTTGAAGACATAGAGGAGCAGGTCCACAGGAAGATCCGCCGGTTTCTTCAGGATCGGCGATCCGGGAAGAATGATGGCATACCCTTCCGCCTCGATCTGGGGATAGAAGGGATCCACCGAAGTGATCCCGGTGATGGCTATGGGGACCCCGGCCAGAGAGGCGTTGCAGAAGACCTCATCACCCACCTGAAGGCCCGCCGTGTTTTCATAGGCGCGGTCGATCTCCTCGATGACGCCGAACAAAACCCCGCCGGTATCCGTTACCGGATTGTGGAGTTTGCCCCTGGACATGACGATGTCGATGATTTTTTCCTTCAGGATGTCCTCATTGTAAGCGGACTCCTGCCAGAGCTGCAGGAAACTGCTGTTTTCAATGTGGATCCTCTTCAGGAGGACCCTGATCTCGCCGGGGCGAAGCGCTCTGCTGTTGTCCAGTTTCCATGCCGCCGAAGGAAAAACCTCCGGCGGAGAGATCACCCGGTCGATTCCAAAACTCTGCTGCATCATGACCGCTCCTTTTTCTGTGAACGCAAACGCTCACCGGCAAGGCTCCGTCAGCGCGGCCTCGCCAGCCTTTCCGAACACATTCTGCGTTCACCCTTTTCATCCATTGAACTGAATTCGGTTCATTTCTTCCTGTTTTCAATGATAAACCATTGGCACAGCTTTTGCAATATTTATAACATATATCACATCAGGTAATACCCATCGCGAACACAGTGCGCAGACAAAAAAGGAGACTCTCATGGAAAAGATCACATCAACCTTAAGATTACGTATGTCCCACAAAGACGCCCACTACGGCGGCAGCCTGGTGGACGGCGCCCATATGGTCCATCTGTTCGGCGATGTTGCCACCGAGCTTCTGATCAAGGCCGACGGTGACGAGGGGCTCTTCCTCAGATACGATGAAGTGGAATTCCTGGCGCCCACCTATGCCGGCGATTATATCGAAGCCTACGGCGAGATCACGGAGTTCGGCAACACCTCGCGGAAGATGGTCTTCGAGGCCAGAAAGGTGGTAGCCGCCCGTCCGGACATCAGCCCGTCAGCGGCGGACTTCCTGGAGGAACCCATCGTCGTTGCCAGAGCCAAGGGCATCTGTGTCACACCGAAGGAAGCAAAACGGAAATAAAACGCCGCGCGCTTGACGCGGACGCCTGACGTACCCGCCCGGCGCGCCTCCTGACTCGAAAGCTTCCCAAGCGGCATCGCAAAAGTCTCTGATTATTGCGGTGCCGCTTTTTTGTCTTCCTGCAGACCTGCTGAGGTGGTATAATAATATGACTATCGGCTCTTTGAAGAAGCCACCGATCGATTACGCAGATGCAGACGCAGGAGAAAGAAATGGATAATCTGTACTATAATAAGAAGAAAATCAAAAAAATCAGGAACAAGCGCACGCAGAAGGTCTGGAAGATCTGGGGCGGGATCCTGACCGCATGCGGTCTTCTCACCCTGCTGAACTTCATCATTTTTCACGATGATGTGCAGGATCTGTTTGCCACATTCTTCTTCCTGGCGCCCGGCATCGTGGTGCTGAAACGGGCCTTCGAGAAGACCCGCCGCTGGACGCAGTATGAGGCGATCATCGACAACCAGGGCAACACCCCGATCCCCCTGATCTGTGAGCGGATGAACATGTCCCAGCGGGCGGTCTACTCCGATCTGCAGAACATGATCCACGAGGATTTCTTCATCGGACCCAACTACAACATCGAAGCTTACATCGACGCCGAGCGGAACATGCTGGTCATGTCCTCCGGCGGCAGACCCCTGAAGCCCCTGCCGGATCTTCCCAAGAAGGAAGAGACCGCCCAGGAGAATGATGCAAAGGCTGGCCAGTCCGCGGCGGACGCTGCCCGGAAGGCACAGTCCGGCGCCGGCGCATCCCAGAACGCCAAGGCTGAGGGAACCGCAAAGAAATCTGATGACGTGAAGCTTTCCGATCTGGACAAGATCCGCCAGGCCATCCCCAAGACAACTGACGAAGAGACCCGCGGCTACCTCTACGGGCTGGAGGGCTCCCTGCGCCGGATCGACGAACGCGTCCAGGCGAATCCGTCGCTGAAGGAACGCACCAGCATCCGCAGACTCTATAAGTTCTACCTGCCCCAGATCATGGAGCTGATCCGCAGGTACCAGGCGCCGGAAACTCCTGCGGATGTCAAGGGCCAGATCAAAGACGCGCTGAAGACCAGCGCCGATGCCCTGTCCAACATCGAGGCGGACTTCCTGGAAAAAGACATGATGGATCTGGAAGTGGACATCGAAGTCCTGAAGAACATGTTCGCTCAGGACGGTCTGCTGGATGAGGACAGCCCCATGAAGAACGGACAGACAGCTCAGAGAGCCCAGGCCGCCGGCGGACAGACCCAGGCACAGCAGCAGCAGTAACGGCAGCACAGCAGCAGCAACAGCATTTGGCAGGAGACAGAGGAGACAGGATACATGCGGCTCAACAAATACATCGCTTCCGCAGGCATCTGCAGCCGGCGGAAAGCAGACGAACTCATCGCGGCAGGCAACGTGAAGATCAACGGCGCCGTGGTCCATGAG
>CAMNJK010000172.1 GCA_946541435.1 uncultured Bacillota bacterium | reverse complement strand
CAGAGCTGACGGCGGAAGAGAGGCTGCTTCGCGCAATCTTCGGCGAGAAGGCGAGAGAGGTGCGTGATACATCTCTGAAGGTGCCGCACGGAGAGTACGGCATTGTCGTCGACGCGCGCGTATTTACCCGCGAGAACGGCGATGAGCTGGCACCGGGCGTCAACCAGGCTGTCCGCATCTACATCGCACAGAAGAGAAAGATCTCTATCGGCGACAAGATGGCCGGCCGTCACGGAAACAAGGGTGTTGTCTCCCGCGTGCTTCCGGTGGAGGATATGCCGTTCCTGCCGAACGGCCGTCCGCTGGACATCGTGCTGAATCCGCTGGGCGTGCCCTCCCGTATGAATATCGGGCAGGTTCTGGAGATTCATCTGAGCCTGGCATCGATGGCACTCGGCTTCAACATCGCAACGCCTGTCTTTGACGGCGCAAATGAGATTGATATCCAGGATACGCTGGAGCTGGCCAATGACTATGTCAACATGGAGTGGGAGGAATTCCGCGCCAAATACGAAGATACGCTGCTTCCGGAGGTCATGAGCTATCTGGAGGAGCATCTGGACCACCGCGCGGTCTGGAAGGGCGTGCCGATTTCCCGCACAGGAAAGATCCTGCTGCGTGACGGGCGCACCGGAGAGCCGTTTGACGGACCGACGACGATCGGCCACATGCACTATCTGAAGCTGCATCACCTGGTCGACGACAAGATCCATGCCCGTTCCACCGGCCCATACTCCCTGGTTACCCAGCAGCCGCTGGGCGGCAAGGCCCAGTTCGGCGGCCAGCGTTTCGGAGAGATGGAGGTCTGGGCTCTGGAGGCCTACGGCGCATCCTACACTCTGCAGGAGATCCTGACCGTCAAGTCGGATGATGTCGTCGGACGTGTCAAGACCTACGAAGCGATCATCAAGGGAGAGAATATCCCTGAGCCGGGTATCCCGGAATCCTTCAAGGTACTGCTCAAGGAGCTGCAGTCTCTTGCTCTGGATGTGCGTGTACTCAAGGAGGACGGCTCTGAGGTCAAGATCATGGAATCTGTTGATTACGGCAATACCAGCTTCCGCAAGATCATGGAGGATGCCGACCGCTACAATAACCGGAACGAAGAGGACAACCTCGGCGAGTACGGTTTCGGAAAGCAGGAGTTCCAGGACGGCGAGCTTGTTGACGCAGAAGATGATACCTTCAGCCTTTCTTCAGACCCGGATGAGTATGAAGAGGAGCTGGAGCTGGAAGAGGCATTTGACGATATCGACGAGTAAGCAGTATCGGTTTGACAGGATATTTGCGATTTACTGTACGCGATCGAAAGGGGAAAATTCATGCCGGAAACTGTAAAAAATGAAGAGACTATCTATCAGCCGCTGAGCTTTGACGCGATCCGTATCGGTCTGGCATCTCCGGAGACAATCCGTGAGTGGTCTCACGGTGAAGTCAAAAAGCCGGAGACGATCAACTACCGGACGCTGAAGCCGGAAAAGGACGGATTGTTCTGCGAGCGCATTTTCGGACCGACCAAGGACTGGGAGTGCCACTGCGGTAAATATAAAAAGATCCGCTACAAAGGCGTGATCTGTGACCGCTGCGGAGTAGAGGTCACAAAATCCAGCGTGCGCCGTGAGCGCATGGGCCACATCGAGCTGGCCGCACCTGTTTCTCACATCTGGTATTTCAAGGGAATTCCTTCCCGCATGGGACTGATCCTGGATCTGTCCCCGAGAACACTGGAGAGAGTTCTGTACTTTGCAAGCTATATCGTACTTGATCCCGGCGACACCAAGCTGATGTACAAGCAGGTGCTTACCGAGAGAGAGTACCAGGAAGCCTATGAGACCTATGGCAGCACCTTCCGTGTCGGCATGGGTGCCGAGGCCATCAAGGAGCTGCTGTGCGCCATCGATCTGGAGAAGTCCTACGATGACCTGCGCACCGAGCTGGAGAACTCCACCGGCCAGAAGAGGACCAGGATCATCAAGAGACTGGAGGTCGTAGAGGCCTTCCTTGAGTCCGGAAACCGTCCGGAGTGGATGGTCATGGACTGCATCCCGGTCATTCCGCCGGATCTTCGTCCGATGGTACAGCTGGACGGCGGCCGTTTTGCGACCTCCGATCTGAACGATCTGTACAGAAGGATCATCAACAGAAACAATCGTCTGAAGAGACTGCTGGATCTTGGCGCTCCGGATATCATCGTCCGTAACGAGAAGAGAATGCTGCAGGAGGCTGTCGACGCTCTGATCGACAACGGCCGCCGCGGCAGACCGGTCACCGGCCCGGGAAACCGTGCCCTGAAGTCTCTGTCCGATATGCTGAAAGGTAAGTCCGGACGTTTCCGTCAGAACCTGCTGGGTAAGCGTGTCGACTATTCCGGCCGTTCGGTTATCGTTAACGGTCCGGAGCTGAAGATCTACCAGTGCGGTCTGCCCAAGGAGATGGCCATCGAGCTGTTCAAACCCTTCGTTATGAAGGAGCTGGTAGCCAACGGCACTGCACACAACATCAAAAACGCCAAGAAGATGGTCGAGAAGCTCGAGCCGCAGGTCTGGGATGTGCTTGAGGATGTCATCAAAGAGCATCCGGTCATGCTGAACCGTGCACCTACGCTTCACCGTCTGGGTATCCAGGCTTTCGAGCCGATCCTGGTCGAAGGTAAGGCCATCAAGCTGCATCCGCTGGTATGTACCGCTTTCAACGCGGACTTCGACGGAGACCAGATGGCTGTTCACCTTCCGCTGTCTGTCGAGGCTCAGGCGGAGTGCCGCTTCATGCTGCTTTCTCCGAACAACCTGCTGAAGCCCTCTGACGGCGGCCCGGTTGCAGTTCCGTCTCAGGATATGGTCCTTGGTATCTACTACCTGACCCAGGAGAGACCGGACAGCATCGGCGACGGCAGCTCCTTCAAGGACATGAACGAGGCGCTGCTGGCCTATGAGAACGGCTACATCACGCTGCAGACCCGGATCAACGTACGTATGACCGGAAAGAATGCCGAGGGAGAGGATATCTCCTCTGTCGTCCACACGACCCTGGGACGTCTGATGTTCAACGAGATCATTCCCCAGGATCTGGGCTATGTCGACCGTACCATCCCGGGCAACGAGCTGCTTCCGGAGATCGACTTTATGGTCAAGAAGGGTGATCTGAAGCGCCTGCTGACCAAGGTTATCGACATTCACGGTGCAACCAAGACGGCCGAGGTCCTTGATGCCATCAAGGCTATGGGCTATCATATCTCCACTATCGCCGGCATGACGGTTTCCATTTCCGATATGACCGTGCCTGGAGACAAACCCGCACTGCTGGCTGAAGCCGAGGAGACCGTTGAGCGGATCACCAGAAACTACAAGCGTGGTCTGATCACCGACGAGGAGCGCTACAAGGAAGTTGTCGAGACCTGGAAGGATGTCGACAACAGACTGACCAAAGACCTGCTGGAGGGTCTGGACAAATACAACAACATCTTCATGATGGCCGATTCCGGAGCCCGTGGTTCCGATAAGCAGATCAAGCAGCTGGCCGGCATGCGTGGTCTGATGGCTGATACGACCGGTCACACCATCGAGCTTCCGATCAAGTCCAACTTCCGTGAAGGCCTGGACGTTCTGGAGTACTTCATGTCGGCACACGGCGCCCGCAAGGGTCTGTCCGACACGGCTCTTCGTACAGCGGACTCCGGTTATCTGACCCGCCGAATGGTCGATGTCTCCCAGGAGCTGATCATCCGCGAAGTGGACTGCTGCGAAGGCAGAGAAGCGGTTCCCGGCATGTCCGTCAAGGCATTTATGGACGGCAAAGAGACCATTGAGGGCCTCGAGGACCGAATCACGGGACGTGTTTCCTGCGAAGACATTTACGATAACAACGGCAACCTGATCGTCAAAAAGAACCATATGATCACACCCGGCCGCGCGGCCAGGATCATGGCCAAGGGTACGACCAGGGTCAAGATCCGCACGATCCTGACCTGCCGCTCCCACTCCGGCATCTGCGCCAAGTGCTACGGCGCCAACATGGCGACCGGCGAGATGGTACAGGTCGGTGAGGCGGTCGGAATCATCGCGGCACAGTCCATCGGTGAGCCCGGAACACAGCTGACCATGCGTACCTTCCATACCGGCGGTGTTGCCGGCGGCGATATCACACAGGGTCTTCCCCGTGTCG
>CAMNJK010000171.1 GCA_946541435.1 uncultured Bacillota bacterium | reverse complement strand
CAGGGCGCCCATGTCCTTGCAGCGGTCCAGCACAGCGATGCGTTCTACTGTCTCCGGGATCCCTGCCAGGAAATGTTTCGCGGAGAAGGGCCGGTAGAGATGCACCTGCAGGAAGCCCACCTTGCGGCCTTCCCGGCGCAGGGCATCCACCGCCTGCTGGATGGCGCCGGTGACAGAACCCATGGCGATGACGATATCTGTGGCTTCCGGATCACCGTAGTAGTTGAACAGCTCGTAATGCCGTCCTGTGATCTCATTGATCTTGTGGAAATATTTCTCGACGATATCCGGCAGGTCTGCATAGTCCTGGTTGTTGGCCTCCCGGACCTGGAAGTAGATATCGCCGTTCTGTACCGTGTTGCGCAGAGTGGGATGCTCCGGATTCAGGGCCCGGTCCTTGAAGTCCGCCAAAGCCCGCTTATCCATCAGGCCTGTGATGGCGTCCATGTCAGGGATCTCGATCTTATTGATCTCGTGGGATGTCCGGAATCCGTCAAAGAAATGCATGAAGGGAATGCTGGACTCCATGGCTGCCAGATGGGCCACCGGAGCCAGGTCTGCGATCTCCTGGACGCTGGCTGTGCAGTACTGGGCGAAGCCTGTCTCACGGCAGGCCATGACATCGGAATGGTCTCCGAAAATGCTCATGGCATGGGTGCCCACGGTTCTGGCCGCTACATGCAGGACCACGGGATGACGTTCCCCGGCGATCCGGTAGAGCACCGGGATCATCAGCATCAAGCCCTGGGATGATGTGTAGCTTGTGGCCATGGCGCCGGTCTGGATGGCGCCGTGCACCGCGCCGATGGCGCCCGCTTCTGACTGCATTTCAGTCAGTGTGACGGTCTGATCGAAGATGTTCTTTCTCCCCTGGGCGGACCACTTGTCCGTCAGCGTCGCCATGGGAGAAGATGGTGTGATCGGGTAGATCGCCGCCACCTCCGTGAAGGGATAGGCCATGTAGGCCGCGGCCTCATTGCCGTCCATGGTGGCAAAATGTTTCTTTTTCTCTGCGTTATCTGTCATGTAAGTCACCTCAATGATACGGGTTTTGCCAGTGATACAAAAAATGTATGAGTGTGCATATTATATCACTATGGCAGACTTATCACAACAAATCATCAGTTATATTCAGGAAAGGTATCGTGTCCGGCAAATAGAAACGAATTGATTTGGACCGGCGCCGGGACGCGGGCTCAGTCCTCCACCAGCCGGCTGTAGTAGCTCCCGGTCTGATAGAGGGCGCCCGCCGGATTGTGGGCCAGTACCCGGTCCTTTGCCACCAGGGTGGTGACCAGAGCCTTTGAGTATTTGCAGAACAGGCTGTCGTGACCCACGCAGAGTCCCATGATGATGTTCAGTTCCGTGCCCTTCTGTCCCAGCACCTCCGCCTGGAGGATGGGATTGCACATCACCGGGCCGGTATTGGTGATGCAGTCTTCCGGGACTCCCACCGCTGTCTTGGGGATGGAGCCGATCTTGCAGACCGCGCCGTAAACTTCAAATCCGTTCCTGCGCAGGATCTTCGCCAGGATCCTGCTCTCTTCGATCAGTCCCGCGCAGGTGGCGATGCCGATCTTCTGAAATCCCATGCGGCGGGCGAACTCCACCGTTTCCTGCACCCTGGTATACCGGAGATAAAACTCGTTCTCGATCTCCGCGGAGATGACCGAGACCCGGTTGTTCTCCTCCTCTTCATAGAGCCTGCGGACCTTCTCCAGGGTCTCCTCCGTCAGCGCTTCCGTCAGGCAAAAATCCGGATAAACGCTGTCCCGGGTCTCGCAGTTCAGTGTTCCGCAGTCCACACATGATCTTTTATTTTCCATATTTACTTCCTTTTTCGCGCTTCTGCAAAAGCTGGCCGGTTCCATCACCCGAACCAGCGGCAGATCTCTCCCATGCGGGCAGCCTGCTCCACCTGATAGGGGCAGGTGAAGTTGCACCGCCCGCATCCGGTACATTCGTCCGCCCCATGCTCCAGCGCCCGATACTCGTGCTCCGCCTCCAGTTTCTGCTCCGCATTTCCCGCCCGCGCCAGATCATACAGGCGGTTGATCCGGCCGATATCCAGCCCCGACGGACAGGGGGCGCAGGCATTGCAATACCTGCAGGAGTTCTTTCCTTCCATTTTATATAGGTGCTCCAGGATCGCTTTTGCCAGAGCCTCGTGCGCCTCAGGCATGAGATGCAGGGAATCCAGCGCCGATGCCCGGATGACCTCTGCCGCATCCATAAAATCGCACTGCAGGACGCCAGCCTTTGTAAGATCTTCCGCGGTCTGGCGGTAAAGGCCGGCCAGCCTTTGCGACCGGAGCACCGCATCCGCCGCGAAGCTGTCCGCGAAGGGAGAGCTTGTGATCCCCTCTCCGATCCAGGCGGGCGCGATCAAAAGGGCCCGGGGGCGGAAGCCCTGTTTCTCCTGCAGGAAATCCCCGGTGGTCTGCAGGATCCAGCGGATCCCTTCGCTGATCTCTTCCGGGGAGGCCCGGAACCGGCTCTTCAGGTCGTTGCTGCCCAGCATCAGGATCACCAGGTCCAGGGGTTTGTGACTGTTCAGGCAGGCCTTCAGGTACCCCCGGCCGTCCTTCCAGGGCTCATCCTCCGGGGTAAAAGCCGCGGTCCTGCCGTTGCAGCCCTCTTCGATGATGGTATGCTCCGGCGCCAGTTTTCGGAGCACGCCGGTCCAGCGGACATCTGCCGGATACCGCATGCCGTCCGCCGGGTTATAGCCGTATGTATTGGAATCGCCGTAACAGAGAATATTCATTTGATCGACCTCCTGACTTATTGTATCAGATTCCTCCCATCCGCTCCACCGAAAAAGGCGCCCGCACGCCGTGGGAATACATGAAGCATGCACTCTGCCATAGGAACAACGAATGCCTGCGCCGCGGTTATTTCACCGCGATACTGGCATCCCGCGGGTGTACATAGTAAAATATATCCATAGATTACGCCATGGACGCTGCTCGCGAGGAGGTGATCCCATGTTCAATCGTCACGATATCACACGCAACGCCTGTATGCTGCGGGGCCCGCTGGCCCGCTGCGGCTATGACTGGTGGTGGCATTCCTTCACGGCCCAGGACGCCGAGACGGGAGAGGACAAGCCCTTCTTCATTGAGTTCTTTGTCTGCAATCCGGCGCTGGCAGCAGACGAACCGGTGCTGGGACAGACCGCGCAAAACCAGGCGGACCACCGCCGCCCATCTTATCTGATGGTCAAGGCGGGCTGCTGGGGCGAAGACCACTGCCAGCTGCACCGCTTCTTTGCCTGGAAGGATGTGGTCATGCATGCCGACGCGCCCTACCGGATCGAAGCAGCTGACTGCCTGGCTTCGGAGGAATGGCTGCGGGGGAGCATCCATATCACGGAGGAAGAGGCGGCGGACCATCCCGAATGGATGTGTGATGCGGGCGATCTCGCCTGGGATCTGACCATCGACAAAGAGATCGCCTTCAACGTGGGCTACGGGGCCAGCCGGCCCCTGCGTACCATTGAGGCCTTCTCCATGTTCTGGCACGCGGAAGGCATGAAGTCCGCCTACACCGGCACCGTCACCCTGAACGGCCGGCGCTACAATGTCCGCCCGCAAGACTGCTTCGGTTATGCGGATAAGAACTGGGGCCGCGACTTCACAACCCCCTGGGTCTGGCTTTCCTCCAACTGCCTGACCAGCCGGATCACCGGGCAAAGGCTGGAGAACAGCGCGTTTGACATCGGCGGCGGACGGCCGAAGATCTACTTCGTTCCCCTGGACCGCCGACTGCTGGGTGTCTTCTACTACGAAGGAAAAGAATATGACTTCAACTTCTCCCATCTCTGGCTGAACGTGAAGACAAAGTTCTCTTTTGAGGAGGGCGACGACGAAGTCCACTGGTACGTACTCCAGGAAAACCGCCACGCTGTCATGGAAACGGAGATCCACTGCCGGAAAAAAGATATGCTCCTGATCAATTACGAGGCGCCCAACGGTTCCAAGCGCCATAACCGGCTCTGGAACGGCGGCAATGGCTGGGGCACCATCCGCCTGTATGATAAAAAAGGCGGCCGTCCGGTGCTGGTGGATGAGATCGAAGCCACCCACATCGGCTGCGAATACGGGGAATACGACTGATGCCGCCGGCCGCAGCGCAAAGGATAACATATAAACGACAAAATACAAACGACAACATAACAGAAGCCAAAGGG
>CAMNJK010000170.1 GCA_946541435.1 uncultured Bacillota bacterium | reverse complement strand
CGTAGATCAGCGGCTTGTTGGAATCCTGGGCTGCCTTCAGCATGCCGGGAACTCCGGTGTTGATGATCATGGATGTACATTCATGATTCATCAGCTCTATCGTACCGCTCTTGGAGACCGTATGCATATAAGCTACGGCTCCCTCCGGAAGGCCCGCCGCCTCCGCCGCTTCGATCATGATATCCAGCGCCTTGCCGATGGTCTCCTTCGCTCTGGGATGGGGCGAGAACACGATGGCATTGCCGGATTTCACGGCGATCAGCGTCTTGTAGATGGTTGTCGATACCGGACTTGTGGCCGGACAGAGCGCAGCAATGACGCCCATGGGCACACCGATATCCACAAGGCCCTTCTGAGGATCGTCCCCGATCACTCCGACGCAGCGTCTGCCGCGAAGCTGCTCCCTCAGATAGGTGCAGACAAAGTGATTCTTGGCGTACTTATCCTTCCAGTTGCCGAAATCCGTTTCATCCGCAGACAGGACTGCCAGCTCCTCGATATGAGGCATCACAGCGTCCGCCATGGCCTCCACGATGGTGTCCAGCTTTTCCTGCGGGAGCAGTGCCAGCCACTGCTGTGCGTGGTATGCGTCTTCCGCCAGAATACGTGCTTCCTGGATGGAGAGAAGATCGTTATCTATGATATTCATTTGTAATCACTCCCTCCGCCTGCGGCTGTCTTTAATATGGTAACAGTTTGTCTAATGTGTATCTTTCGATGATTTTCTCGATTCCGGGATGGGGTGTCGCGATAACAACGGAGCTGTATACCTCCGCGCCCATATCGGCAACTGCCTGAACGCCGGCTTCCACAGCTGACTTGCAGGCGCCGACATCACCTCTGACCAGAACAGAAATATAACCGGACGCGGTGTTCTCGTAACCTACCAGTTCAACTTCTGCGGCCTTGACCATAGCATCGGCAGCCTGACAGATGAATACCAGACCAAAGGTCTCGATCATCCCTAATGCTCTTCCGCTTCTTCCACTTGCCATTTGTAAATCTTCCTTTCGTTACATTACTTCCGATGGCTGACTGCGCAACCGACTTAGTAGATGTCTACATCGTGACAGGACACGATATCGCCGACTTCCGGGATCGGTCTCGGGATGACGTTCTGCGCTGTCAGTGTGCCAATTGCCGCTGCTGCCTTGGCGCCTGCCTCAACAGATGCCTTGCAGGCCGCTACATCGCCGCTGACGATGATGGTGACCAGTGTGGAACCGATATTCTCATAGGAAACCAGCTCGACCTCTGCAGCCTTCAGCATCTTGTCGCATGCTTCAAGCGCAGGTACCATGCCGATCGTTTCGATAAATCCGACGGCTTCTCTACCATAAAATCTAGGCATTTGACAAAACTCCTTTCTATATACGTTAGTTATTCAGACTTATAATAACCGACTTAAAAATAGTGACATAGAGTCATAGTCATTTTACATGTTCCTCTTAGAGTAATGTCAACTGCCGAATTGTTTTCGGCGTGTCCATGCAGGCATCCCGCGCGGATCATTTTCTGACAATTCCATTGTTTTGAACGTTCGTGCTCCCTCGCCCGTGCTCCGTCCGCGCTTCCGCAGCCTTTAAAAAAACTGGACAGGATTTCCAATCCGTTTCAAAACCTTCCCCTTAGGGGAAGCCTTTATCGAAAAGGCTTCCGAAAATCATTTGACGGGGGACGCGATTTGCTGTATTGTTATGCTGTATATATTGAATCCGACAGATAGTTTGGGAGCACGGAGGACGTTCTTTTATGGATATGAATCAGGGACATCAGGGAAATCAGGGACAGATGAGAATCGTCCAGGAACTGGTCGCCGGTAAGGAGATCACCCTTGCCCATATCATCGGCGGACCGCTTCCGATCGTCTACCAGAAGCTGGGGCTGAACCCGGACATCGACTACAGAACGAGCGCCATCGGGATCATGAATCTGACCCCGCCGGAATCTGCTGTCATCGCTTCTGATATCGCTGTCAAGAGCGGCAATGTCTATCTGGGCTTCGCTGACAGATTCAGCGGGACGCTCATCATCACCGGCGAGATCGCCGAGGTCACGACCTCCATCGAAGAGATCGTAGACTATTTCTCAAACACCCTCGGATATGTCGTATGTCCGATCACGAAACGGTAGCGGTGAGCACGCCTGCCTTTGCAGTCATATCGATCCTGAGCGCCATGGCAGTTTCATCTGAAATTGCCTTCACTTTTATGGAGGAACTCCCGTGAGCATCAAAGCAGACCCCAACAACCGAGAATCGAATCAGGCTGCCATCAGTTCCCTGATGCAGGAGGCCCTTCGCTATGCCCGGGGCGGACAGGTACGGATCATTTCGCCCCTGGTCTCCGGCAAGGAGATCACTCTGGCGCATGTGATCGGCACCTCCGATCAGAGCATCTACAAGAACCTGGGGCTGGACATCGGTTTTCACGCCGGTGATGATCCGACGGGAAGGTCCATCGGCCTGCTCCACATCACCCCGGCGGAATCCGTCGTCATCGCCGCTGACATCGCTGTCAAATCCGGAGACATCGACATCGGTTTTATGGACCGGTTCACGGGAAGCCTGATCATCACGGGAGCACGGGCGGAGGTGGATGAGGCCGTCTCCGAAAATGTCCGGTATTTTTATGAGGAACTGGGTTACACCGTCTGCCCCATCAGTCACGAATAGGAGGAACGATGAGGAAGCTCTTTCTCTGCGGCCGTTCGGAAGCCGGCAAAACCACTCTGACACAGGCCCTCAAGGGAGAACACGTCCACTACGTCAAGACCCAGTACGTCAAGACCTGGGACATCACCATCGATACCCCGGGGGAATATGCCGAAACAAAAGCGCTGGCGCTGGCCCTGGGCTGTTTTTCATTTGACTCGGATGTTGTGGGCCTTCTCTGCGGCGCGGACGAACCCTATAACCTGTTCGATCCGGCCATCGGCGGTGTGGTCAACCGTCCCATGATCGGGATCATCACCAAGATCGATGCTCCCAACGCCAATGTTCCCATGGTATGGCAGTGGCTGGCGGAGGCCGGCTGTGAACGGATCTTCGCCGTGGACAGCGTGACCGGAGCGGGCGTCGATGAACTGCGGGACTACCTGATGGAGCCGAAGAAAAAGCTGAGCATGGAGGATGTCATGCGCAACCAGGCAAAGGGTCTCAAAGACTGGGCCTGACGCAGGGTCAGGGCCTGAAAAAGTTTTTTTCAAAAAACATTGCTGTCTACGGCAATGCTCGAAGCAGGACAGGTTCGTTCCCCTGCCTGTTTTTTGTTGGATACACATTGTTATTTTTTTCGCAATTTCAACCTTTTTCACCCCATCTCCCATTATTTGACTGGTCAATGCCTCCGGATCATCCTTGCCCTAGGGGGAAGGTTTGGTCCGGAACCTCGGCGAAAACTCGTTGACCTTGACCTTACGTCATGTTTATAATGTTACGCGAGTTATTATTGTCTTCATTATATAGGAGAGGTGAATCTATGGAAAAAGTACAGAATACTTCTGCACTGGCTGCAGCGAAGACTGCCAGAGATAAAGCCTTCTGGAAAAAAGGTCTGCTGATTGCGATCTTTTCCGGCTTCCTCTACGGCGGCTACACTTCCTTCATGACAGAAGGTATGATGCACGGTGTCTGGAATGACATCTATGCGGATGTCCCCACCGGCGTTGCGGCAGGCGTATCCACGTTCTTCATCGTCTACACAGTCTCCGCCATCGGCGCGGCCTGCGTTGACATCGGTTCTGCCATCTGGTCCCTGTTCTACGGCGGCTGCATCGGCAGACTGGGCGACTTCAAGCGTACCCTGGGCACCAAGCCCGGCAGGATCCTGATCATTGCAGCCATCATCGGCGGTCCGCTGGCGTCCACAGCATACGTTATCGGTCTTCAGATGGCAGGCTCCATCATCGTCCCGATCGCTGCCCTGAACGCAGCCATCGGCGCCATCATCGGCAAATTCGTATTCAAGCAGAAGCTGACATTAGGAATGATCATCGGTATCATCATCTGCTTCATCGCGGCAGTCGTCATCGGATCTTCCTCCATGACAGATCTGAACTTCTCCGGCGGCGCTGCTCTGGGATGTCTGGCAGCCTTCATCGCAGCCATCGGCTGGGGTGTTGAAGGCGCGGTCGGCGGATATGCATGCTGCATGGTCGACACTGAGATCGCCATCATCATCCGTCAGTGCACTT
>CAMNJK010000169.1 GCA_946541435.1 uncultured Bacillota bacterium | reverse complement strand
TCTCCCCCATCCAGTTCCTCAGCATACTCATGAAGCACGGCCTTCCCCGCTTCCGTCAGGGTCAGCCGCGGGTATTCATCCTCGGTCTCCGCCAGAAGCCCATCATCCACCAGGCCCTGGATCATTTCGTCAACTTCTTCCATAGAGTGGTCCCGCAGGGCGCCGAAGGTGGAGTTGATATAAAGCCTGCGGCTGAAGACCCGGACGCTGTGGCTGGCGCGGAGCACTTCGATGATCAGGCTCCTGCCCAGACTCTGCCGGCCTTTGGCAACGCAGAGGAGAACATTCTTTTCCTCCAGACTGCGATCTCTTGATGTCATTTTTTCCAAATCCATATGAAAGTCCTTCTTTTGATTCGGTATGACTGAATTCTTTCTGCCCGATGTTATGCTATAATCTAACAGGGAACAAGGCGTTCAGCTTTACTCCTCTTTTCCTGCATCGTGTCCGCGTATGGCCAACTCTGCAGCTGCTGTCTTGCCTGTATCTTTCTGATACTGCTCCAGGGCTTCATTCATGATCACACTGCACCGTCCCATAACACGCTGCATTTCCAGCTGATCGATCTCTGCCTGCGTAAGCGCGTAATAGGTGACAGTGATCAACGCCTTGTTGTCCACATACTGGACTGATCCCTTGGCATCAGAACTGAGAACACTAAGCTGCGCGTCAATGGAGCTCCGCAGCGCCGGCTGCCCTTTCATATAGGATGCAAAGTCCTTGTCTGCGTTGCTTCCGCAGGCGGTCAGCAGGAACAGGGTCAGCATCATCATCGCGAGAAATAACACAATAGATTTTTTTCTTGTAGAATACATTGTAAGCCTCCATTCAGTATAGATATCCTTTGTGATAATACATCTTCGGAAGGCTTTTGTCCATGCTGAGATTCATTTGATTCTGAAAAGAGGACATAAAAAATTGGCTAGAAATCTTGACTTCACAACCGGAAAAATCATCAGCCCCCTTCTGCGGTTCGCGCTCCCCGTGCTGCTGGCCATGTTTCTCCAGGCTTTGTACGGGGCCATCGATCTGGCCATCGTCGGACAGTTTTCTTCCGCCGCCAACGTTTCGGCCGTGGGGACAGGTTCACAGATCATGATGACCATCACCGGCCTCATCACCAGTTTCGCCATGGGACTGACCATACTCCTGGGCCAGCGGATCGGAGAGGGCCAGATGCGGCTGGGCGGGCAGATCATCGGCGCCGGCATCTGGCTGTTCGCCCTGGTGGGGCTTTTCCTGACCGCCGCCATCGCCGTCTTCTCAGGCGGTATCACCCGCATCATGCAGGCGCCGGAAGAGGCCTTCGCCCTGACCCGGAGTTACGTTCTGATCTGCGGCTGCGGCGCCCTTGCCATTGTGGGATACAACTTCATCGCCGCGGTCTTCCGGGGACTGGGGGATTCCACCACGCCCATGATCACGGTCCTCATTGCCAGCATCGCCAACGTTGCCGGAGATCTTCTCCTGGTGGCCGTTCTGGACATGGGCGCCGTGGGCGCTGCCATCGCTACCGTAGGCGCGCAGCTGATCAGCGTGGTCATCTCCTTCTTTCTCATTCGCAGACGGGGACTGCCCTTCGAGATGAGCCGGAAGATGATCCGGCCCGACGGACAGGTGATCCGGCGGGTGATCCGGCTGGGCGTTCCCATTGCCCTGCAGGACTTCCTGGTGGGTGTTTCTTTCCTGATCATTCTGGCCATCGTCAACACCCTGGGGGTCACCGCCTCCGCGGGCGTCGGGGTGGCGGAACGTGTCTGTACATTTATCATGCTGATCCCCATCTCATTCATGCAGTCCATGTCCGCCTTTGTCGCCCAGAACAAGGGCGCCGGCAAATACGACCGCGCCCTGAAATCCCTCTGGATGGCCATCGGCATCTCCACCCTCTTCGGCATCGCCATGTTCTATGCAGCCTTCTTCCACGGAGATCTTCTGGCCAGGCTTTTCTCCAATGATCCGGCGGTCACCGGCGCTGCCGCGGAATACCTCATGGCCTACGGGATCGACTGCCTTCTGACCTGCTTCCTGTTCTGCTTCATCGGATTCTTCAACGGCATGGGCATGACCACCTTCGTTATGATCCAGGGCATCTCCGCCGCCTTCCTGATCCGTGTCCCCGTGGCCTGGATCTTCAGCCACAGAGAACCCGTGTCCCTCTTCTTTATCGGCCTTGGGATCCCGATCTCAACAGTCTTCCAAATCACTCTCTGCTTCATCGCCCTGGCATATCTGCGAAAAAAACTCCGCCGCCCCGCGCCTAACGATTGATCAGGAAGAGTCCGGCCAGGCAGACGATGATGCCGGCAATCTTCGTCGGGGTGATCTGCTCTTTGTAGAGCAGGTATCCCACCACAACCAGGGCCACAGCAATGAAGCCGGCCTTGACGATGTAGGCGGTGTTGACGCTCCAGCCCACCCGGTACATATAGATGGCGCCGGCCTCCAGACCTACGATGGCAAAGCCCAAAAGAAGCATGGTCCAGTTGGCGTGGGACCATTCATGCAGGATATTGCCGCCCCGGCTCATGATAAAGAATGCCGCCGCAGAGATGACCGCGCCGATCAGATAGGTTATGGTCAGGGACGCGAAGGGATTCAGGTCCTGGGGCGTGGATCTGGCGGAGATCTGATAGGCGATCTCGGATGCCACTGCCAGGGCGATGGGCCAGTACATATACAGGTTCATGTTTACCTCCCTCTGTAAAAAATGCCACCCGGTATCGGGTGGCAATCTCAAATCTTCTGATTCTGACTTCTCACAGGCCCATTGTAACGAAAAGGCCCGCCGGTGTCAATTTATCATCCCTATATTTTTTCGCCTGCATCGGATCCGTATATGGTCACCTCCATAGCCGCCTTGTTGCCGGTATCCTTCTGGTACTGTTCAACAGCGTCCTGCATGATGACGCCGCACCGTCTCATGACCCGCTGCACTTCCAGCTCATCGAGTTCCGCCTGGGTGAGCGCATAGTAGCTGACGCTGATCTCGGCTTTGTTGTCCACATACTGGACAGACCCCTTGGCATCGGCGCTGAGGATGGCAAGCTGGGCGTCAATGGAGGCACGCGCCGCCGGCTGTTCCTTCATGTAGGTGGCGAAATCCATGTTCGAAGCGCTCCCGCACGCGGACAGCAGCAACATGGACACCATCATTACTACGGCTAATAATAAGATTGGTTTTTTTCTTGATAAAAACATGTTGACCTCCTAAATATAGATTAATCCAATCTAATATTACCGTTTCAAGGGTTCTCTGTCTGTAGACCTCCGGTCGGATATTTCGGGAAACCCATCCGGATCCTTCTGCAAAGGCTGGTACTTTAGTCTGAGAACGATCATTTCTGACTGATCCTGGCATCCGTCAGCTGCACCAGCAGGAGGGCAACGAACATGATCACACAGCCGGTGATCTCCCGGCCGCTCATGACCTCGTGCAGGATCAGGCTGCCGCTCAGCACCGCGAAGACGGATTCCAGACTCATGATGATGGTGGCGACCACCGGAGGCGCGGTCCGCTGGCCGAAGATCTGCAGGGTGTAGGCCGCCCCGATCTCCAGGAGTCCTGTGTAAAGGATGGGGATCCTGCAGTCCAGGATGGCCTCCGGGTCGATGGTCTCAAACAGGACAGCGCAGACCCCGGACAGGACTGCCGCCACCAGAAACTGCAGAAAGGACAGTTTCATGGGGTCGACTTTATCCGCGTAATGGTCGATCAGGATGATCTCCATGGCGGAAAACACTGCGCTGACCAGCACCAGACCGTCCCCCAGCTGGATGTGCAGAAACTGGCCGGCAGATCCGGTCATGCAGAGCAGATAGAGTCCCGCCAGGGCCAAAGCGATGCAAAACCAGGTGGAGCGCCGGATCCTTCTCCGCAGGAAAAGCATGAAGACAGGAACCAGAGCCACGTACATGGCTGAGATAAAGCCAGCCTTTCCGGCGGTGGTATAGACCAGGCCGATCTGCTGGAAGGAGCTGAGTCCGAAATTGGTGAGCCCGGTCAGGAGCCCCGCCGTAAGCAATGTCCGATTCCGGAAGGACATGACCGCCTGCCCCCTGCGCCGGTTGTAACGGTCGTAGAGGCAGATGAGCGGGATCAGTACGATGGAACCAATCGAAAACCGCATCAGTCCGAAGGTCATCGGTCCGATGTAGTCCATGCCCTCCTTCTGAAAAACGAAGGAGATGCCCCAGATCAGGGC
>CAMNJK010000168.1 GCA_946541435.1 uncultured Bacillota bacterium | reverse complement strand
CCTGCCCGGTTCTGTGCTATACTGACCCCATGAACGAGATGCGTGAAATGAACAAGAAAACAACCGACAATTCAACCGATACAAAGACATGGCATGCGCCCGGAGAAACCGCTTCCCTCTCCCGCTCCCTGCTGGACTGGTACGCCAATCACCGCCGGTATCTGCCCTGGCGGGAGGACCCTTCCCCCTACCACGTGTGGCTGTCCGAGATCATGCTGCAGCAGACCCGGGTGGAGGCCGTGCTGGGTTACTATGACCGGTTCCTGACGGCACTGCCCGACATCTCCACATTGGCGAAGGCGGAGGAAGAGACCTGCCTCAAGCTCTGGGAAGGTCTGGGTTACTACAGCCGGGTCCGCAACCTGCGCAAGGCAGCCCGTCAGGTCATGACAGAACACGGCGGCTCTATGCCACGCAGGTCGGGGGATCTGCAAAAGCTGGCCGGAATCGGTCCCTACACATCCGCAGCCATCGCTTCGATCTGCTTCGGCGAACGGATCCCTGCCATCGACGGAAATCTCCTGCGTGTGTTTTCCCGCATGACCGGATACGACCAGGACATCAAGGCCGACGCGGCAAAGCGCGCTGCAAAGGACTGGTACCTGGAGATCTTCCCTGATGCAGCCGAGGGTCTGACAGGTGATCCGGACACCGCCGGCGCTTCCCCGGTCCCGAATCCCTGCGGCGATATGAACCAGGCCCTGATGGACCTGGGTGCCACCATCTGTCTCCCAAACGGCCAGCCTTTGTGCGGGGAATGTCCCTGGGCAGACCGCTGTCTTGCCCACGCCGACGGACGGGAACGGGAACTTCCGGTCACACCGGCGAAGAATGCCCGCCCGGTCACCGAGAAGACGGTGTTCCTGATCTACTTCGACCAAAAGCTGGCCCTGCGCCGGCGTCCGGCCAAGGGCCTTCTGGCGGGGCTCTATGAATTTCCGAACGCAGAGGGAAAACTGTCCCGGGCAGAAGCCGAAGCCTACGTACAGACGCTGGGGTTTTCCGCCATCCGCATGCGCCGGCTGCCTGCGGCGAAACACATTTTCACACACCGGGAGTGGCACATGTCCGGCTGGGAGGTCCTGGCCGATGAATGCGATATTCCCGCTGCCGCCCCCTCGTCCCTGCGGCCGGAAGAAGCCCTGACGGTCTTCCTTGCCACCGCGGCGGAGCTGGATGAAGTCTACCCCATTCCTTCTGCTTTCGCGCGTTATCAGGCTGCCATCCGCCGGGACTACCTCTAAGACATCCTTTTTAAGTAATTCGCGAAAAAATGCATTTCCCTGCAACACTTCGCCTTTTTTCAGGCACTTAACATATAGAGAATGGGAGCTGCACCCCAATTGCAGCCATTGCTGGTAAAACTGCTTGTGTAGAACATGGTGTTTACCAGCACGGAGCTTGCTCTTTGAAGCGTGCATACAACGCTCATGTAAAAGGAGTATCTTTTGAACGCAAAGAATGTACAACAACTGATCGAGCTGGCCAGAGCAGGAAACGCCGATGCTTTCTGCGCGCTGTATGACGTCTACCGGCACCGGCTCTATCGGTATGCTTATTACCGGCTGGGCAATGCGGTCGACGCCGAAGACGCCGTATCCGAATGCGTTCTTTCAGCATGGCGTCAAATCGGCAATTTGCGCGAACCCGATGCCTTTCCTTCCTGGATCTTTCGGATCCTCTCCCACTGCTGCGGGCAGCTGATCGATCAGCAGATAACACAGCGGCAGCATACTTCACTGGACAAGGCGCCGGACGATGCAGGCAATGCAGGGGCTGAGAACTCAGCCACCTTACAGGGCGGCGCGGCTTCCAACATGTCAAGTGGCGCGGCAGGCGATTCGGCGGACACCTGGCTTGACCTGCGTCAGGCCCTGGACCAGCTCAGCGACGAAGAGCGGAACATCGTCCTGTTCTCCGCGGTGGCCGGCCTGAAGAGCCGCGAGATCGCGGACCTTACCGGGAAAACCGCCGGGTCCGTCCGGTCCAGCCTTTCCCGCAGCCTGAAGAAATTAAGGGGGTATTTATCGTGATAAATGACAAGGATTTTGAAAAGGATCTGGAATATATCCGGGACAGATTCGAGCATGACGGGCTGCGGACACCGGACAGTCTCTCTTCTGACGCCATGAAGCAAAGGCTGGCCGGTATCCAGGCGGAAGACGCCGTCTGTCAATCGGATACCGCGGCAGATGTGAAGACGGTTTCTGCCGCATCGCAGTCCGTCAGCACTTCCCGGCCCGAAAAGGCCTCTCGCCCGCGCCGCAGAGCCCTGATCGCAGCCGCGGCCTGCATCCTGCTGGCCATCTGCCTGATCCCTGCCCTGAAGACTGTTCTTCCGAATTCGCAGAATGCCGATGGCGGTTCCGCCACCATGACCGCGGACAGCAATGACCTCTATCAGTTCTCGGATTACGACGAACTGGACCAGGCCATGAAGGAACTCATTCCGACAGAGTCCGGCGGAGATCTCATTCTTTACGGCAGCGGTCCCGGGGATGTGGATATGGCCGCCGAGGAGGATGCCGTCGAAGGCAGCGGGAAGGACCTTCAAATGGATGCGGAAGCGCCTGCCATGACCGGCGGGACGTCTGACGGTGCTGCCAACGGCGCGGTGACCGGCAATTCGCCCGGCGGCAAGTCCACCGGGGATGTGCCGGAGCATTCCTCCACCTACGCGCAGGTCGAAGGGATCGATGAAGCTGATATCGTCAAGACTGACGGAAAGTACATCTACTATCTCTCCGGCATTGAGAACCAGGTCATCATCGCCCGGGCAAAAAACGGCAAAGCAAAACGCGTGGCTGCCATCGGCGGCGGCCATGAGGGCGCCTACATCGAAGACATCTACATCCACGACGACAAGCTGGTCATCATCGGCAGCGCCCGGGGCGGACTCACAGGACAGAATGACGATGGTATCTTATCCGTTCGCTCCGGCGATCTCTGGACCGACGCCACCATCGCCGCTGTTTACGACATCAGCGACCGGACCGATCCCAGGTACCTGACCAGGTACAGCCAGACCGGCACCCTGCTTTCCTCCCGTCTGATCGACGGCCGCGTCTGCCTGGTGACCAATGACTACATCTATTCCTACCACAGGGGCTGCAATGTCCCCTACGTCTCTTATGATACCGGGGACCCGGCCAGGCTTTCCATCGGAGACATCGGCTGCATCCCCCAGACCGCAACACCGGCCTATACTGTGGTGGGGCTGATGGATCTGTCCTCCGGCAAGGCCTCCGAAAAGTCCGTGCGCACCAAGGCTGTTCTGGGAGGCTCCGGTGAGATCTACTGCAGCGGCGACCATCTCTATGTGGCCGGCGCCGTCAACCCGGATCCGGATCTCACCCTCACCGGAACAAATGACGGGCTGGCCGGCGCTTTAGAGGAGGACGGCACCCTGACCGATACCCTTCCGGCTGAGGACGCCCTGACCGACAGCAGCACCGGCGACCTTGCGCTTCCGATGGCTCCCATGCCCGCCTGGACCCAGATCCTGAAGATCTCCCTGGCGGACGGCAAGGTGAAGTATGAGAATTCCGCCCTGGTGGAAGGCGATGTGAACGACCAGTTCAGCATGGACGAGAGCAATGGCACTTTTAAGGTGGCCACTACCTCCCAGCGCGAAAAACACGGGAACAGCTATGAGGTCATGGATGTCAACAACCTGTTCATCTTTGATGAAGACATGAAGAAGATCGGCAGTGTCATCGGATTCGCAAAGGATGAGCACATCGAAGCCGTCCGCTATATCAAGGACAAGGCCTACGTGATCACCTATGAACAGACGGATCCCCTCTTCATCATCGACCTGTCCGATCCCGCGAACCCGGTGATCGAAGGCCACGTCAAGATCAGCGGCTTCTCGACCCTGCTGGTTCCGGCGGATCAGGATCATCTGCTGGGTCTGGGCTTTTCCACGGAAGCCACGGAATTCGGCGAAGCAACGGACGGCTTCAAGCTGGCCCTCTTTGACATCAGCGACCCCGCCCGCCCCAAAGTCGCGGACAGCAGGTCCTGCCCCGGTTACTACAGCGAGGTCCAGTACGACCATAAGGCCCTGCTGGTGGGACCGGCCGCTGCCTGGTACGCCATTCCCTACGACTCTGACTGGGAAACGCAGTACGGCATCCTGATGTTTTCTGCAAAGGCTGGCCGGCTCCGGGTGATGGACGACTTTACCACCAAAGAGTCCGTCCGGCGCTGCATCTATATCGGAGACTATCTCTACGGCATCTGCGTGGACGACAGCATCAAAGG
>CAMNJK010000167.1 GCA_946541435.1 uncultured Bacillota bacterium | reverse complement strand
GACAGCCCACAGTGAAGCATCCTGTCGCGCCAATGAATATGACAGGCGCGATCTCTCCGCCCCGAATGCCGCAGCCCAGGGTCAGTGATGTCAGGATCAGCTTCCAGAGAAAGGCCAGCATAGCGCTTTGGCCGTCCAGTACCCTGTCAACATACACGAACCCGATCCCGTTGCAGTCCGTGTGCCCGATCAGAAGCGTCACCGCGATCACCAGGCCCGTGCCGATCACGACCTGCAGGATCCGGTCGGGCAAAAGTATCTGATGGCCCAGTTCTCCCCTGCCGTCCTTTGGCCGAAGCAGCACCAGCCGGATCTTCCTGAACCAGGCTGTCGATACGCTTCTGGTATCACAGTAAAGCCGGCCGATCATCATCGCTGCGAATCCGATCAGGATCACCCGGATCAAGACCCCCGGTTGCAGTCCTGTAGTCACCAGACTGGCCATGGCCCCCCTGGCCGAAAGCTGTCCCGCCTCCGCCAGTCCGCCGGTCATCTCATTCTCAAAAGAAATATAGGGCACCCGGGCCAGCTGTCCGATCCCGCAGGTGATCAGACTGGCGATCAGCGCCGGGACCACATTCCAAAGCTGCCTGCCCCGCAGCACCAGCAGCTCCACACCGAAGACCGCGCCTGCCAGAGGAGCATTCAGAAGCGCGGTGAATCCCGCGGCGATCCCGCAGGAAAGCAGCAGGTCTGCAGGAAGCACTTCGCACTTCCCGCTTTTCGTGTCCGGATGTCCGTTCGCATCGGTTTCCGGACCGCGGATCGCGGACACTCCAGGTTTTCCACCTGCCCGCGCATCCAGCTTCCGGTTCACACGCTCCCCCAGGCACAGGGCCAGACCGCCGCCGATCTGCAGGGCCGAGCCCACGCGGCCCACGGAGCCGCCGAAGAGATAGGCCAGACAGGTGCTGAGCGCCACCAGGGGCATGAGCCAGGGCGAAACCGGCTGGCCGCCGCGCAGCCGCAGAAACAACGCGTTCATGTTCAGCGTGTCCTCCCGGCGGAATCCGTCGAAGAGGACCACCACCAGAACTCCCGCCGCAGGCAGGAGCCACAAAAGCTGGTCATGCCTGTGGAAGGCGGCATCGCAAAGGCTGAACAGCCAGGCAAAAATAATGCAGGCACCGCCGCAGACGATGCCGCAGCCGGTGCCTGTCATGATCATTGTCAGGATCTCGGTCGGAGATAATGTCAGGATCCTGTTCAGGGATCCGTCTTGTTTGAATCCTTCTTCCTGTTTCACCTGATTCGTTGCTTATTTCTTGTTGGAACGTCTCCAGATGCCCATCTTTTCAGCGTCAGCGATGAGCTGGTCACGGAAATCAGGATGCGCGATGCCGATCAGAGCCTCTGCGCGCTGCCATGTGGCCAGACCCTTCAGATTGACCATGCCGTATTCTGTAACGATGTACTGAACGCAGCTTCTGGGGTCGGTGCAGATGGATCCGTTGGTCAGTGTGGGCACGATCCGGCTCTTCAGGTTGCCTTCCTTGTCGGCGAAAGCGGAGCTCATGCAGATGAAGCTCTTGCCGCCCTTGGAGAGGTATGCTCCCATGACGAAGTCCAGCTGACCGCCGGTTCCGGAAATGTGCTTGACGCCTGCGGATTCCGCGTTGACCTGACCGAACAGGTCCATGTCCACCGCGTTATTGATGGAAATGAAGTTGTCCAGCTGAGAGATGACATAGACATCGTTGGTGTAGTCTACCGGCGCGCCCATGACATCAGGATTTTCATTGATATAATCGTAGAGCTTGTCGGTTCCGGCCGCGAAAGCGAAGACCTGACGGCCCTTGTCCAGCGCCTTGTTCTTGCCGGTGATCTTGCCAGCCTTTGCAATATCTACGAAAGCATCGACGTACATCTCGGTGTGAACGCCCAGATCCTTGAGGTCGGAATCAGCGATCAGCGCGCCAACGGTGTTGGGCATGCCGCCGATACCCAGCTGCAGGCAGGCGCCGTCGGGGATCTCGGGAACGATCAGCTCAGCCACCTTGCGGTCCACGTCCGTGGCGGGGATGCTGCCCATCTGGGGCATTGCCGGATTATCACCTTCCACGACAGCAGCCACATCCTTGATGTTGATCTCTGTTCCGGTCAGACCGAAGACCTTGGGCATGTTCTCGTTGACTTCCACGATGATGTGCTTTGCTCTGGCGCAGATGTCAGCCAGATGAGAAGGCGCCGCGGAGAAGGAGAAGTTGCCGAACCGGTCCATGGGCGGGCACTGCATCATGACCACATCCACCGGATCCAGGTTCTCTCTGTAAAACCTGGGCAGTTCCGAGTAACGCATGGGCATGAAGTAACCCATTCCCTTCTTCATGATCTTACGGTCGATTCCGCTGCAGTGCCAGGAGTGCCATGTGAAATGATCACCGGCATCGTCAGCTTTTGCGATCTCCGGCATCCACATGGTAACGCCGCCGCGGACTTTTACGTCTGTCAGTTCGCTGCTTCTGGCAGCCAGCGCCTTGTCCAGCGCCACCGGATGATTGGTGCACCAGGAGTAGTCCACCCAGTCACCTGATTTGACGACCTTGACAGCTTCCTCTGCGGTGGTCAGCTTCGCCTGATACATTTCCTGATAATCCATATTGATGTTCCTCCGAGTTCTGTACGTAATCTGCTGGTATACGTATTTGATAGTGATAATATATAACGACTGCGATCATCGCATTCTGTCGCACCGTTAAAATCTTAACATTGCAGCATATCCCGTGTCAACCGGACATTCCGGGGGTGCGGGCAGTTCATGCCCGGGCTGTCGGCAGATCATGCCTTCCGGGACTCGCAGTCCGCCACATCGCAGGCGCTGCAGTCATGTCCGCCGGAGCTGCAGCTGTTGAAGTGCTCCGGAGCTTCCGGTCCCATGAATTTGTTTCTGATGACGGTCACCACCATAAACAGGGCGCCGAAAACCACGATAAATCCAAATGCCCAAATCAAAGATCCCATTTTTGTTCCCTCCTGTTATTTGTCTGCGTGTCTTCCTCCCGGGGCAGCAGGTCCTGAATGGCTTCGTAGACCCGGACCGCCACCTGAGGATCGTTCATGGTATAAAGATGGATCCCGTCCACACCATGCTCGATCAGATCGCGGATCTGTCCCACCGCGTAGTCAATGCCTGCCTCATAAAGACCTTCCGGGTCGTGTTCATAACGGCTGATCATGGCCGTAAAGTCATGGGGCAGGCTTGCGCCGGAAAGCTGCACCGTCTTCTCGATCTGGCTGGCTTTGACGATGGGCATGATCCCCGCTGAAACGGGAACTGTGATGCCCGCGGTCCGCGCCATGTCCAGGAACTCGTAGAAGGCGTTGTTATCAAAGAACAGCTGTGTGATCAGCACTCTGACACCGGCGCCGATCTTATACTTCAGGTTCTGGATATCACTCTCCAGGCTCGTGCTCTGATAATGCCCCTCCGGGTAGCATGCTCCCAGGATCTCCAGCTGATCATCGCACCGCCGCTGGATCTCCACCGCCAGTTCATTGGCGTGCTCAAACTCCCGCTCCAGCTCCTCACCCGGAACGATGTCGCCCCGCAGGGCCATGACGTTCTGGATGTTTGCGGCGCGGAACCGCTCGATCATCTCCTGCACATCAGCCTTGGTAGAGTTGACACATGTAAGATGGGCTACGGTTTCGATCCCGTAGTGATGCTTGATGTTTGAGGCGATCTCACAGGTGGAATTGTCGGCGATGTTGCCGCCGGCGCCGTAAGTCACACTGATGAAATCCGGCGAACACTGGGAGAGCTCCGCCACCGTTTCATAAATCGATTCAAGATTCGATTTCCGTTTCGGCGGGAAGATCTCCAATGAAAAGACTGGCTTTTTCTCCTGATATAAGTCTGGAATCCTCATCTGTTTCTTTCACTCCCTTCTGAATACCCCTGCGCACAAATGCGCCTTAAATATATTTATTGGTAAGTATACCATATCCGCCGCCACTTTGATATGCGTTCAGTTTGAAGATATTTGACGAGTTCGATCTTTATGACTCCTGACGGGTTCAGTTTGAATGTTTTTTCAAAAAATGGTCATCATATTCAAAAGCAGGCACTCATTTTGAATGAATTGAAGTTTTTACTTAGTTATATTCAAAACGCCATTTATTGCCATTAACATATACCCAGCGAAATCAAGATTATGTAACACGCAACTATTCCCAGCCCGTTCATCGAGCCTGGAATCATGTATTTTTTTGAATAAAACGCCTAAAACTGAAGAATCTATTCAAAACATCCTGTCTGTTTTGAATAAATGATAC
>CAMNJK010000166.1 GCA_946541435.1 uncultured Bacillota bacterium | reverse complement strand
ATGCCAGCGGGAATATGCCAGCGGGATACAGCCTCTTTGCCAGGCCTTTTTCTGCCGTCGTCAGGCGGTGGGTATGCGGCCGGCGGGCGGTATAAAAAACGCTATAAAAACGCTATAAAAACCGATGCCCCTGCGATGACTATTTACTCCGAAAACTCCCAAAAGGGATGCGATGTGTTATACGGGGAATTATGATAGAATAAAGAGCAAAATTTCCAGAGCAAGAGACAGGATGATGAATATGGAAAATACAGTACAGAACTACGATGCGTGCGATGCCCGGCAGGGTGGCAGGCAGTGGCCTGGCAGGGGTCCCGAGGAAAAGGAAATCAAAGAGATCATCGGTCGGATCCGGCCGGCGGATGCCGATGCCATGGAACAGGCCAGGCAGCGGCAGGAAAGCCTGGCCAAGCCCCCGGGCAGCCTGGGCGGGCTGGAGGAGATCTCCATTCGGATGGCAGGAATCACCGGCCAGGTGATCCCTGAAAAGGCAGGTGAAAATGCTCCCGGAAAGGGCTGCGTGCTGGTCTTCTGCGCGGACAACGGGGTGGCAGACCAAGGCGTCGCGTCAGCGCCCCAGAGCGTGACTCGGGCCCAGACCATTAATTTTACGCGCCGCCTGACCGGTGTGGGAGTTCTGGCGGAGAGCTTCGGCAGCGACCTTCTGATCGTGGATATGGGGGTAAAGGACCCGATCCCGGAGGGCCTGTACGATGACATGCCCCTGCGGGATACCCGGAAGATCATCGACCGGCGGATCCGTCCCGGCACCTGGGACATCGCAGAGGGCCCGGCCATGACCGAGGAAGAAGCACTGCAGGCCATGGCATCCGGAATCGAGATGGCTCGCGCGGCGGCAGAAGCAGGTTTTGGCATCCTGGGGGTCGGCGAGATGGGAATCGGCAACACCACCACCAGCGCGGCGGTGCTGAGCGCCATCACAGGTCTTGGCGCTGATCAGACCTGCGGCCGGGGCGGCGGCATCAACGATACAGGATTCCAAAAAAAGAAAGAGATCGTGGACCAGATCCGCCGGGAGTATTTCGGCGGGGACGAAGCAGCTCCCGGGAGTGCCGGCGGTCGGCAGCCCGGTGCCGGCTGCGGAGATTTCGGTGCCGATGGTGATGATCCCGGGAAAACCGGAGGCGCCGGGGAATCCGAAGACTCACTGCGGCGGATCACGGGGATCCTGGCCCGGTGCGGCGGCTTTGATCTGTGCGCTATGACGGGCGCCTTCCTGGGCGCGGCGGCAGAGCGGATGCCGGTGGTGATCGACGGTTATATCTCCGTGGTGGCGGCCCTGGCCGCGGCCCGGATCGAACCGGCGGCAGCGGACTACATGTTCGCTTCTCATAAGTCCGCGGAACCGGGCTATATGGAGGCCGTGCAAAGGCTGGGGCTGCAGCCTTTCCTGTCCCTGGACATGCGGCTTGGTGAAGGCAGCGGCTGTCCGATCGCCTTTGAGGTCATCCGGGGCGCCTGCAGCGTCATGCGGAATATGGCCACCTTTGATGAAGCGGAGATCAACGATGATTACCTGGAGGAAGTCCGGGCAGGAGGATGTTTCTGATGAACGTTCTGATCAGCGGCGGCGCCAAAAACGGCAAGTCTTATTACGCCCAGCAGATCGCCAGACAGATGGCATCCGGGCAGCCGGTTACGGCGTCCGGGCAACCGAATGCGGACCACGGCGGTCCGTACCCGCTGCCTCTCTATTATATTGCCACCATGATCCCCCACGATGAAGAGGACCATGCCAGGATCCGCCGCCACATCGCCGAGCGGGACGGCTGGGGTTTCGAGACCCTGGAACAGGGGACTGATCTCATGGGACTGGTCCGGCCGGACGCGGAGGGGAAGGCGTTGGCTGATCCGAAGGGCGTCTTCCTTCTGGACAGCGTCACCGCCCTGCTGAGCAATGAGATGTTCCGGGAGGACGGCAGCTTTGATGCCGGCGCTGCAGAGCGGGTGGCGGCGGACTGTACAGCCTTTGCAAGAGCAACGGGGAATACGGTCTTTGTCTCCGATTATATCTACGGCGACGCGGACCGATATGATACAATGACAGAGGACTATCGGCGGGCTCTGGCCCGGGTGGACCGGGCCCTGGCGCAGGTCTGCGACCGGGTGGTGGAAGTCTCCGCCGGCATCATCGAAGAGTGGAAGTAATATGAAATACGGAAAAGGATTTCTGATGGCATGGGGATGCTTCTGCTGGATCCCCTGCCCATACAAAGGCTGGCATGAGGAGTCACGGACTGCCATGGTGGCCATGCTGCCGCTGGTGGGAACGGGCCTGGGGCTGGTTACCTGTCTGGTCTGGCTTGCGGTCAGCTGGCTGGGCGGTCCGGGCCTTGACGCGGTAATGTTCACCGGCGCGGCTGAAAGCGCGCAGACCCTTCCGCCCGGGTTTACAGGGGCGATCCATCCGGTTCTGACCGGCGCTATCATTACGGCGGCGTATTTTCTGATGACCGGATTCATCCACCTGGATGGATTCATGGATGTGGCAGACGCAGTGATGCCCCGGCACCCACGGATGGAGGAGCGGATCCGGATCCTGAAGGATCCCCACACCGGGTCCTTCGCGGCCATCAGCATGGCGCTGATGTTCCTGCTTTTCGCGGCTTCCGCCGGCAGGCTGTCGGAACCCTTCGGACTCATGCAGGGGCTGACCTTCATCGTCATCGTGACCACATCCCGGGCCATGAGCGCGGTCCAGGTGATCTCCTGCCGGCCCATGGGAACCAGCCAGTATGTGAACACGGGATTCGGCAGTGAAGGAAGCTTTCGCAGGGCCGTCCCTGCCCTGGTGATCCTGGCCCTGGTGCTGGCGGCAGCCATCGTGGTCCTGCTGACAGCCGGCGGCATGATGCCGAAAACCATGGAAATCGTTTGCCTGCTGGCGGCGGCAGCGGTGACCGCCCTGACCGGGCTCATCATCGGACACATCGACCGCAAAGCCCTGGGTGGGATGAACGGGGACATCTCCGGGCATCTGATCACCAGCAGTGAGATGGCAGGCATGCTGGCGGCGGCGCTGCTGATGGTATAAAGGAGAGAACATGATACTGATCTTTGGAGGAGCCTACCAGGGGAAAAGGGATTTCGCGAAAGAGCATTTTGGCATCGAGACCGTCACTGAGTGCGCGGCGCCGGGCGCTGAACTGGCCGGCGCAGAGGACAGCGGCGCAGAGGACACCTGCGCAGAGGACAGTGGCCTGGCAGAGGGGCATTCGGGAACAGAGACAGTGCTGGCGCTGCCCGATTTCAGCGGGGACGCGGTCTGCGGACTGGAACGGTTCGCCCGGGCCTGCACCGAGGCCGGTCTGGAAGCCAGAGACCTGATGGAAGAACAGAAGGCAGGCTGGCAGGACAAGATCCTGATCATCACCGATGTGTCCCAGGGGATCGTCCCCATGGACAAGACCACCCGGGCTTTCCGGGAAATGAACGGGCGGCTGATGCTTTATCTGGCATCGGAGGCGGATGAGGTCTGGCGGGTCTTCTGCGGCATCGGCAAACGGATCCGGTGAGACAGGATAGACCGGACGGATCCGGTGAGACAGGATAGACCGGGCGGATCCGATAGGACCGCGCCGGCGCGTCTGGAAACCAACACAACGACAGGAAGAGGAGCATCTATGAAATCACAGATCGTACTGATCAGACACGGCATTACAGAAGGCAATGTGCGGCATCTGTATTACGGCAGCACCAACGTACCCCTGGCCCCGAAGGGGATCGACCAGCTGAAGGCCCAGCGGGCGGAAGGGATCTATCCGGATGGCACAGGTGCGCAGTTTTATACCACCGGCATGGGCAGGACCCTTCAGACACTGGAACTGATCTATGACGACGTGCCCCATGAGACCATCAAGGACCTGCGGGAGATCGATTTCGGGGATTTTGAGATGAAGTCCTATGAAGAGCTGATGGCCTACGAGGAGTACCGGGACTGGATCACGGCAACCAACGATACCAAGGCGCCGCCAAACGGGGAAAGTATCCGGGATTTCAGAACCAGAGTCATCCGGGGATTCGAAGAGGTGCGCCGGCGCCACAGTGTCCGGACGCTGGAGCTGCGCCACCATGAAGAGGACGCCCTGAGCATCGTGATCTGTCACGGCGGGACCATTTCCTCCATCATGAATTACGTCTGGCCCGGCGTATACGACAATATGTACGGCTGGCTGCCGGACCCCGGACACGGATACAAACTGCAGCTGATCGATGACGCCATCACCGGATACGATCGTTTCTGAGTTGATCAGGCGTCCACAGTCCGGA
>CAMNJK010000165.1 GCA_946541435.1 uncultured Bacillota bacterium | reverse complement strand
GTCATGATCTCCAGAAAGATCCGCGCCCACTTCGATGAGAAGTACGCACTGCACCAGCACGCGGCAGCGCAGACAATGTAACAGCGCCTGTGCAATAGAATAAGTTTGTGATAAAATACCAGGCGGAGCGTGATCAGATGCTCCGCCTGTATCAATTGACAAGGAGATGAGCAAGATGAATGCAGCAACCATCATTGCAATGATCGCGCTGGCTGCTGTTCTGTTTTTCGCCATCCGGTACCTGGTGAATGAGAAACGGAAGGGGAGCAAATGCGTGGGATGTCCCTTCGCCGAGGGTTGTCAGAAGTATTCTTCGGATCCCAAAGGCGCCTCGGACTGCGGCCGCAAATAAAAAAATCCGCCATGATGACGGATCTGTTCACAGTTTCAGAAACAGATCATCGCGCGGGTCTTCTGCGGTATTCGGAAGGGGTCACCCCGGTATGGATCTTGAAGATCCTGGAGAAATGGGAAGAGGAAGAGAAACCGGTCTTATAAGCCACAACGGAGATGGTGAGGCCGCGGTCCTCCAGCAGCTCTTTGGCCGCTTCACAGCGCAGATGATTGTGATCCCAGAGCAGGGTCCTGCCGGTCACTTCCTTATATACCCGCGCAAGATAATTCTTGTTGATAAAGAGGGCGTCAGCGATCTGGTCCAATGAGAACTTGTCGGTGTAATGTTCTTTCAGATATGCCGCGGCGCTTTCAGACAGCCGGAGTTTCTGGTTGGTATGTCTCATCTTCAATGTCTCTCTTCTGGCGATCATTTAAATTAGTTCCATTGAACTAACTGATATCATTTTACAACTTTAAATTGATTTTGTCCATAGATCAGGACTCATATAGTTAGAAATTTTTAACCGAAATTAGATTAAATTAACGCATGGAGGAATCACATGGCTACGATCATCATCACAATATGCGCCGCCGCGCTGGTGGCATTCGGTATCTGGCGGACAGTACAGAAATTCCGGGGCAGGGGGGGCGCCAGCTGCTGCGGTTCAAAGGAGCTGGTCACGAAGAAAAAAGTGGACGATACGGATCCATCCCATTACCCCTATCACTACAGGCTCAACATCAACGACATGGTGTGCAGCAACTGCGCCCGCAATGTGGAGAACACGCTGAACGGCCTGTCCGGCATCTGGGCCAGGGTGGATCTGGGCCGCAGGGAAGCGGACGTCCTGGCCAAGCAGACCATGCAGGAATCGGATTTCCGGGAGGCTCTGAGAAGCACATCCTATACGCTGGCGGGGTTCCATCAGGTCAGCTGATGAAAGGGTATTGTTTATAAATATGGAGATTGGCAAAAAACTCCGTCTAACAGGCGGAGTTTTGTGGTATACTTCTAATGTTATTGATATTTACAGCAAAGGCTGGCCAGCCTTTGCGAAAACATAAAAATGGAGGAACAAACGACGATGGAAAAAATGGGTCTGAATGCACTGAGAGAAGCCTTTCTGAGTTTTTATGAAAGCAAGGGGCACTACAGAAGACAGAGTTATTCTCTGATCCCGGAGAACGATAAGAGCCTGCTGCTGATCGGCGCAGGCATGGCGCCGCTGAAGCCTTATTTCGCCGGGCTGGAGACGCCGCCGTCCAAGCGGATGACCACCTGCCAGAAGTGCATCCGGACCGGTGACATTGACAATGTAGGACATACCGACCGGCACGGTACATTCTTTGAAATGCTGGGCAACTTCTCCTTCGGAGATTATTTCAAAAAAGAAGCCATCACCTGGGCATGGGAGTTTTCCACTGAAATCCTGAAACTGCCGGAGGAAAAGCTCTGGGTCACCATCTACGAAGACGATGATGAAGCCCGTCAGCTCTGGCGCGATATGATCGGTGTTCCCGAGGAAAAGATCGTTGCCCTGGGCAAGGACGACAACTTCTGGGAGATCGGCACCGGCGGTCCCTGCGGTCCCTGCTCCGAGATCTATTTTGACCGCGGAGAGGAGCACGGCTGCGGCAGACCGGACTGCAAGCCCGGCTGTGAATGCGACCGTTACGTGGAGTTCTGGAACCTGGTATTCACCCAGTTCAACAAGGAAGAAGACGGAACCTACACACCGCTGCCGCATCCCAACATCGATACCGGCATGGGACTGGAGCGTATCGCATGCGTCATGCAGGACACCAGCTCCATCTTTGATGTAGACACCATCAAGTATATCCTGGACGAAGTGGTCCGGGTCAGCGGTGTGAAATACCAGCAGGGCAAGGCGCCCACGGATGTGTCCATCCGCATCATCACCGACCATCTGAGATCCATGGTATTCATGATCAGCGACGGCATCCTGCCGGGCAATGAGGGCAGGGAATACGTACTGCGCCGGCTGATCCGCCGCGCTGCCCGTCAGGGACGTGTGCTGGGCATCGAAGGACCCTTCCTGGCAGCCCTCAGCGAGAAGGTGGTGGATGTCTCCGGCAAGGCTTATCCGGAGCTGGAAAAGATGCGTACCTTCGTGCACAAGGTCATCGCCGCAGAGGAAGAAAAATTCGCCGCTACCATCGATCAGGGCATGAAGATCATCGAAGATTACATCAGCGAGATGAAAGCCTCTGAAAACGGCGTTCTGGACGGCGAGAAGGCATTCAAACTTCACGACACCTACGGATTCCCCATCGATCTGACCCGGGAGATCCTGGCGGAAGCGGGATTCGAAGTGGATCTGGAAGGATTCGATCAGGCCATGGCGGAGCAGAAGGCCCGTTCCCAGAAGGAACAGGAGATGGAAGGCGCCGGCTGGGAAGAAGCCGCTGCTGATTTCGTCTTTGAGGGAGAGACCGAATTCGTGGGCTATACCCAGGTGGGAAGCCGCAGCGTGATCAAGGCCATCGTGGTGGGCGGCCAGCCGGTGGATGCCATCAAGGAAGGGGAAGAGGGCATCATCGTCCTGGACAAGACCCCCTTCTATGCGGAGAGCGGCGGACAGGCCAGCGATACCGGCCTGATCTACAATGACAACGGCAGCGCCTCCGTGGACTACGTTGAGAAATTCCAGCAGGTATTCGCGCATCATATCACAGTCAAGACCGGACAGCTTGCCGTTGGTGAAGATCTGCTCTGCGGATACGATGAGATCCAGCGCAACAGAACAGCGGCCAACCACACCGCCACCCATCTGCTGCAGAAAGCCCTGCAGGAAGTTCTGGGTGAGCATGTCAAGCAGGCCGGTTCCTCCGTCACAGCGGACGGACTCCGTTTTGACTTCAGCCACTACCAGGCCATGACCGCGGAAGAGATCCGGAACGTGGAAGAGATCGTCAACGATAAGATCGGTCACTTCATCGATGTCAGCACAGAAGTCATGGCGGCCAAGGAAGCCTTCAAGACCGGCGCCATGGCCCTGTTCGGCGAGAAATACGGCGATACGGTCCGGGTGGTCAGCATCGGCGAATACAGCCGTGAGCTCTGCGGCGGCACCCACGTAAAGAATACAGGACAGGTAGGCGCCTTCCGGATCCTGAGCGAATCCGGCGTCGCTTCCGGCGTCCGCAGGATCGAGGCCATCACAGGTCTTGGCATCCTGGATCATTATAAGAAGAATGAGAACCTGCTGTCCGATCTGACCGACGCCATGAAGGTCACCCGTGACAACATCACGGACAAGGCTGCGTCCCTGATCAGCGAAGTCAAGTCTCTGAAGAAGGAGATCGAGGCCCAGAAGCAGGCCAAGATGGCCGGCAGCCTGGGATCCCTGATCGATGAGGCTGTGGAGGTGGGCGGCGTCCGCCTGATCCGCAAGAGATACGATGAGCTCAAGATCGATGATCTCCGCAAGATCGCCGATGAGATCCGGGCCAAGGAAAAGAACGTGATCATGGTCCTGGCGGCAGTCCACAAAGGCAAGGTCAACTTCATGGTATCCGTCAGCGATGATCTGACAGACCGTTATCACGCGGGCAAGATGATCAAGGAGATCGCCAAGGTCGCCGGCGGCGGCGGCGGCGGCAAGGCCAACATGGCTATGGCAGGCGCCAAGGATGCCTCCAAGGTGGACGAAGCCCTGGCCAAGGCAGAGGAACTGCTGGGATAAGTGCCATCAGCCTTTGTTGTGAAGATTCCATGAAGATTTGCAAATAAATGGTAAAGAAGGTTGAATTGTATCTTTTCAGATGTTATACTGAATTCAGAAAACGATTCAATTTGGGAGGTATTGTATGGACAGACAGACTAGATTATATGATAATTTTGATAGAGTAGAGCAGAAGACGATCGAAGAGATCCTGAACCTGGTGTATGACGCACTGGAGGAGAGAGGTTACAACGCGATCGATCAGATGGTCGG
>CAMNJK010000164.1 GCA_946541435.1 uncultured Bacillota bacterium | reverse complement strand
GAACGATTGCGCAATCTTTAACTGGCATGAGTATAAGGGTCTACCCTGCGTCACGCTTTCGATCGTCAAGCTTCTGATCCTATTCTGTTTCCATCTCCCTCAGCAGTTCCAGGATGGCGCCTGCCGTGGGCGGACATCCCGGAACGGAAGCATCCGCTCCCCGGCAGCAGTTGCCGATCCCGATGCCCTTGAGGTCCTTCCCCCGGTATCCCTGTCCGATGGAGATCCTGTCTCTGATCTGCACGCCTTCTTTATCCGCCAGATACAGAGCTCTGGCCAAAGACGCGAAACAGGGAGAACAGGCGCTGTCCGCGCGGACGTTCCTGGTGAGCTTCCTGACGAGTCCGGAGGCCCCCGGGTATTCCTGCGCAAAGGCTGGCTCATTGAGTCTCAGAACATCTTCCTCCCTCAGCTCTGTGGATCCTGCGCCCCAGGATTCTGCCAGCCGGATATATGGGACGTCCTCAATATCAAGTCCCATCAGCTGACATCCGTAGGCATCCACCTGGACCGGATCGGTTCCCAGGAACATCCGGTTGGTATGGACAGGATTTCCGCCCTCTTCAAAATTCAGATCTCCGCAGATGCTGTCCACGATGATCAGGGATGGCTTCAGGGCCGCAGAAAGCGCCCCGATGGGTTCGAACAGACCGTCCGAATGAAAGCGTCTTTTCTCATGATCCGGAATGCAGCCCTTCAGGTTTTTCAGGGCGCAGGTCATGGCAGTCTGGCAGTGACCTTTCAGCACCGGCAGATCGATGAGATAGTCTGCATCCAGGGCCCGGGCGCAGATATCCATGGGGCGAAACGGCGTGTCGATCCTTCTCGTTGTGTCCTTTTTCAGATCGTAAAATGGCACAGCATACCGATCCAGGACCTTTTCATAACCGCACGCCTTCAGAGAAGCTTCGGTCTTTTCCCCGTACCAGGAGCTTTCGATCACAGAAATATCCCAAAATCCGGCCTCCTGCAGATATTCGATGCAGCCGGACAGGACCCCGGCATGCGTGGTGGCCCCGTTCTCCGGGTCTGCTGCCAGGATCAGATTCGGCTTCAGGGCGATGCTGGCATTGTCCGGGATCTGGTCCCGGATATTCGCTGCCGTCATCAGGGCCTTTGTCATCTCATGGGGGTCTGTCCCGTATACTTCATAAATCTTCGGCATAGTACTCTCTCCGTTCATATCGACTGACCATAGTATACACCAGGCATTCTGTCATGTCCTCTTGTTTCTTCCGATCACAGTTCATAAAAAAGACCTCACCGGAGATGGTGAGGGCCTTTGAACGGCATGATGCACTTCTTCTATGCTGCTTTTGTTATTCGTGAATTGATTTCCCAAGTTCGTAAGCTTCTTCGATCTCCGGTTTGCCGTCGGTGTCTCCGGGCTGCGTGACATGTCCGCACAGGATCTTGCCCAGGCTCTTCCAGCCGATATGATCTTCCAGGTGGTCATACCAGTGAACGCTCTCTTCGAATCCGGCGCCTTCCGCTGCCATGATCAGGACAGAATCCTTCACGGGGTTGCGGTAGTTCGGATCACCTTCCGCGATGGCAAACAGCCGGTCGAAGGCGTTCTTCAGGAATCCTGAGATCGACCAGTAATACAGAGGCGATGCCAGTACAACGATGTCTGCCTCTATGTAGGCCGGGTAGATCTTCTCCATATCATCCCGCTGGGAGCACGGATGCTCCGGATCCTTTCCTCCCTGCCAGCAGCCGAGGCATCCATTGATCTTCATGGCAGGCAGGTGGAATTCTGTCACCTTGTTTCCGGCCTCCTCGGCGCCGCGGGCAAAGGCTGCCGTCAGCATGGATGTGTTTCCTTTTTTGCGCGGGCTTCCGTTCAAAATGATGATGTTTTTACTCATTGCTAATCTCCTCCGGGTCTTGCTTTTGATCTGCCGGCATGATATCATGTGTCCGATCTTAACACAAGTACCAACATGAAGGTTAGGTACTTACCTGGAGGTAAGTAATGGCGAAATCCAATATCGCAGAGGCCAATTTTTCTGATACAGGGTACAGTTACACCCTGTCCCTGATCAACGGAAAATACAAACCCATCATTCTCTACTGTCTGATGGAATATGAACCTGTTCGGTTCAATGAAATGCAGCGATATCTTGGCCGGATCGCGGATAAGACCCTGAGTCAGAATCTCAAGGAACTGGAAGCAGATGATCTGATCATCCGCACAGTATATCCCCAGATCCCGCCCAAGGTGGAATACACCCTGACGGAACGCGGACATTCTCTGGTCAGAGTACTGGATAAACTGTGCGACTGGGGCCTGGAGAACAGACCGGATCATAATCCTGAATCAACTGATAAAAAAACTGGCGTTTAGAACGCCAGTCCAAACCGGATCAGTTTTTCAATGAAATCAACCAGCTTATTTATTTGCAGAGATATCTGCTCATCTGCGTGAGAAGATGCTCCAGGAGAATAGGTTTCTCTGTAAACCCGTTCATCCCTGCATCCATGGCCTTCCTGCGATCTTCTTCCGAAACATTCGTCGTCATTGCGATGATGGGAAGTCCGGCCTTGCCCGGATCTGAGAGCTGCCGGATCTTTCGCGTTGCTTCCAGGCCGTCCAGATTCGGCATCATGATATCCATCAGGATCAGGTCATAGTAACCAGCAGGATTTTTCTTGACCCTGCTGAAACAGGCAAGGCCATCCTCAACGCTTTCTGTCAGCGCGCCTGTCTGCCGCAGCATCTCAGCGGCGATCTGCCTGTTCACCGCCATGTCATCGACGATCAGGATCCGTTTCCCGGAAAAATCATAATCCTCCTGCCGTCCAAGCCTCTGTTCCACTTCTGTCTTCAGATAACTGTCCAGATCCTCCGGGTTCAGGGGAAGAGTCCCCCTGGTCACGGATTCATTCGCGCAGTATCTTTCCTGCATCATGCGGTCCAGAAGCGACATCAGATATTCTCCGGACACCTGGATGTTTTCCAGATATCTGAGCAGCGCGTCCGGATCGTTATAGTTATGCTTGGCGATCTCCACGAAGCCCAGCATGATATGCAGGGGTGTTCGGATATCCCGTGATACCTCAAATGTCTGCAGGAGTTTTGAGGGTGTACAGTCCACCTCCCTGCAATCCTGCAGCAGGTCGTTCACCGTCACTCCCAGTCGTTCCGCCAGTTTTGGAAAGAGCGCGATATCCGGATAGGATATGTCCCGTTCCCACTTGGAGACTGCTTTATCTGTAACACCCAGTGCATCCGCCAGCTGGCTCTGTGTCATATGTTTATGCTTCCGCAAAGAGCGGATACATGAACCGAGCGTAGTGTTCTTCATTTTCATGCACCTCCCGTGAAAACACTATACAGTGATGCCGGAAGATGTTCAATCGACCATTGGTTTACCGACATAACGCTTTCTCAGTCATAGATCGTATAGTCTCTCTCAAAAAGCTCCTCGCTGATCTGTTCGTTCAGGATCTCTGCCGGGATCTTCGCCATGAGCTTTTCGGCGATGAACCGCTTGCTTTTCTGCGCGTATTTGGGCAGCTTGTTGATTGCGAGGATGTGGGCGAATTCCGTCTTCCACAGAAGGCTCATCTTGTTCTCCAGTCTGACCTTAGGATTCTGACCCGCTTCTCTGACACGGTAGAAATCCACCCTGCCCCGGATCAGTTCCACCGAGATGATCCCCCAGTATTCCGGCACATGCTCCGCCGCATGGAGGGCATGGGTCGATCCCACCACCAGGTAGTTTTCATCGTAGTATCTGTCATAATTCCTGACCTGGGCTGCAAGTCTGGTATAAGTGTCCGCATCGCTCTTGATCTCGATGCCGCAGAGCCTGTCCGGCAGCACCATGACCACGTCCGCCCTGGCCTTGCCGGTCACCTTTTCTTCCAGGAATCTGACCTTGCCATAGTATGTTTCCAGGTACTCAAACAAGGGCTCCCGGATATCCGCGTCCAGTAAAACTTCTTTTGTCATCATCTATCCTGTCCCATTGATCATTTCTGTTTCGCCGCGGCAAGATCCTTCTCCGTGATCGGTCTGATGGTGTTGCCGAACTGATCCTGATAGTCTTCTATATTGATCCTGCCCTTCCGCACCAGTCTGGCGACGCGGGCATGCTTCTTCGCGTTCCAGTGATATCCGATTCAAGTATGACATAAGGGTCACCGATGCTGCTTCCGTCCTTGTAGAAGACATTGGCGCAGAGCACATCGCAGTCATGCTGACCGATCATGTCCGTCAGCGTATCCATGCTGAAATCGAACTCGTGATTGCCCGGCACCCAGATATCATAGTTCATCAGCTTCTGGGCCCGCCAGGCCGGA
>CAMNJK010000163.1 GCA_946541435.1 uncultured Bacillota bacterium | reverse complement strand
TCTCATCCGTTCCTGAGGCTGCGTATGCCCCGCCGGTCATGGGCAGGAGTCCTGCCGCAAGACCCACTGACAGAATCATCGCAAGTAGTTTTTTCTTCATCTGGTCAACCTCCTTCTGCTTGACGCATTCATGATCTGACAGGCAGGCAGGTCCCCATGTATTGACCCGACACCTGTCTGTGTACAGCCTGCCGTCAGTCTTTGCCGCCGGTCAGTTTTTCTTTCAGTTTCTGGATGTCCGCCGCTTTCATTCCGCCGCTTTTCAGATACCTGACAGCGTATCTGGAAAGGCTGGCGTTTCTGATGTTTACCCGCTTTCCTGTCATGGTCCGGATCATGGGATCCAGAACATCTGACACGATGATATCGTATTTCTCCGGCGCGCTCTCCCGCGTGATGCCGTAATAATTGTCGTATGTGATCATGTAGTCATCCACGATCTCCTGATAGCTGGCGCCGCAGAGCGCCTCGAGCAGCATGCACATGAATCCGGTCCGGTCCTTTCCTTCCGTGCAGTGGATCAGATAAGGTCCTTTCCCCTCCAGTATGGCTTTCATGCCATCCGCAGCCTTTGCCCGGAATTCATCGGATCCGTAACTGGCGTTCATGTTCAGGGGAAAGACGTTTCCTTTTTTGTACAGGGAACGGAAGCAGGGGGAATCGAAATCGTCCGCTTTGAGATATTCCCGGATCATCTCCTGGTCGTCCGCCAGATCGATGACCCGCTTCACCCCGGCCTTTTTCATCAGCCGATCCGCATAGAGCGCGCGTTCATGCTGGTTATCGCAGGGGGACGCGGACCTGTAGACCAGTTTCTTCTTCAGATCTCCGGCCCGGATGCTCCGGAAGTTGGCGAAGATCTTATCGCTGTCATAATCATCCCGATCATCTGTGTAAGAAAGATTTCTGGCTTCCTGGATCTCCAGATACCTGCCCCGTTCATGCAGCGTTACGGTGGCGAGGGAGTCCTCATTCAGATCGGCCACCTTCCACAGATCATCTCCGCTGTTGATGGCTGCCCGGATATAGTCATACCCGGGATAGGCCACCAGAAGCGGCTCTCCGGTCCTGGTGTAGTAGCCGTTGTAATAGGGGATATCCTTCAGCTGGAATCCGTTGTCAAATGTAATATCAACACTGTCTCCGTACGCGAAGCCAAGGGCATTGAAGTCATCGATGGTCGACTTGATATAGATGCCCCCGTATTCCGGCATATGGACCACGCCGCAGTCAGCCAGCCGGCAGGAAGCAGTCCGGTCATCGCCGGTCTTTTCTGCGTCCGTCTGTTCCGCGCCCGCCTTCTCCGCGGAAGCATCCCCGGCATCCCCGCCGCCTGCGCAGCCGGCCATGAAGAAAGCCATGGCGACCCCAAGGAGAACCAGCAGGAGCAGCCTGTAAATCCATTTTTGTCTCTTCATAGGATCCCCCCTTCCTCTCACACGTTTCAGTTCTGTTTCAGGAAACAGATGGTCATCTCATACTTGATCCCTCTCCGGCGGGACAGGGGCCACAGGCAGCTGATGTAGGTTTCCACGGGGCGGTCCGCAATGGCCTCCCCCGCCTGACGGGCTCCGTCCACCGTCCCGATCACCGGGCCGCGCGCCCCTTCCGGGGTATAGATGATGTTCTCCTCATACCCATAGATGACCCCTTTTCCTGCCGCGGCGAACACCGCTGCATTGAAACGATCCACCAGATCCACCGTGTGTTTCCTGGTGATCTCAAAAATATACTTATTCAGTTCCTCTGCGAACCGGACCCTGTCGCCGCTGTCCTCCACATCCTTCCGCACATACTGGAAGATGCCCCGGAAGGCGTTGTTCAGCTGACTGTGGACCCCGGCGACCACCGCGTAGTCATAGACTGCCCCGCCCAGATCGATCCGGTAGTCAGCGTTGCGCCCGTAGATCTCCTCCAGGGTCTGCCCCAGCCGGTCCAGCTCCGGTCCCGCAGCCGCTTCCAGGCTGCGCGCCGGTGTCCCGGCCAGCTTTTGCATGATGCTGAGCAGGAGGTCCGTGTATTCCATGTAATCCCGATCCGTGATCCCCACGTAATCCGCCGCCCGGAATCCCAGATGGGCTGACGGCGTCAGTCCGTAGCCGCGAAATGCCTCCTCCGCTGTCTCGGGACGATAGTCCGACAGGGTCATGCTCCCGGCGTGCTCCGCCAGCTTCCTCAGATCCAGGTCATTGCATTTACCGGCGCCCAGGATCAGCAGGGATGCTCCCGGCTTGGTATTGCTGATGATGAAATCTGTCAGTTCCGACCGGTATTCCGTCCAGTCCTTATATTCGTCATCCCGGGAAGCCCGCGCCCGGAACCGGTCATAGATCCGGCAGGCGCGGTCCGAGGCCGGCGCCTGCTCTGCCCCGGACGCATCCGCGCCGGACAGACCGGGTTCCTTCCCTTCCGGCCCGCGGATCTGGTCTCTGATGCACTGGTCCAGGATCTGGTCGGGATCTGCGCCCACGATGTCAAGGCCTGCAGCCTTGATCAGCCGGACATCTCTGATTCCGTAATAGCCTTCCGCAAGGGCTTTGATATAGCCGAATCCGAATTCCTCCGGTATATAATCCCCGCCGGCAGTCATGATGTAATACAGCTTCTCCGCCCGGCACAGTCCTCGGGGGATCCCTTCGGGGGTATATTCGAAGGTCAGTCCGTTCACCGTGACCTTCTCCATATACTGCTTCAGTGACGCAGGAAAAGAAAGGTCCCAGTAGGGGGCAGCGATCACGATCATATCCGCTGCCGCGAACTGCCTGGCAAGGGAGAACATGTCATGATCAAATGCTCCCGCTTCGATGAGCCGGTCTCTCCGCTCCAGAAACGCCTCATCCGATACGTCAAAGGGTATCTCCTCCAGACGCACTTCCCTGATCTCATCGTCGAATTCCTGCAGAAGCGCCCGGGCCAGCCTCTCCGTTCTGGATTCCCGGCGCACACAAGCGTCGATGTACAGAATCATTGCTTTCTTCTCCTTCTCCGCAAATAAAAGAATCGCTCCTGACAGTATTATGATACCACAGAAGCGATCATTTTCAGAAAACTTTTCAAAGCATCCGGCCCGGATCGGGATCCAGATGGACATCCACCTGGGGGAATGGGATCTGGATTCCGTTTTCCTCGAAGGCCTTCTGCACCCTCTCATTCAGATCATACTCGGTCTTAAAGTAATCCTCTGTACGGCACCAGGCCAGAAGATCCAGGACTACAGCGCTGTCATCGTGCCGGATGACGCCGATACTGGGCGCTTTGTCTTTGATCACCAGCGGGCTTTCCTGGCAGCACCTGCTGAGTATCCGCTTGGCCAGGTCTACGTCGCTCTGATAACTGATCCCGAACTGCAGGTCCACCCGGCGGATCTCCTCCCGGCTCTCATTCACCAGGATCGATGTGTTGATGAGCCCATTGGGGACCGTAATGATCTCGTAGTTCAGGGTCCGCAGCCTGGTGAGAAAAAGATCGATCTCCAGGACCCTGCCCCGGTACTCTCCCACCCGGATCAGGTCCCCCCGGCCGAAGGGCTTGGTGATGATGATCATCAGTCCGCCGGCGATATTGGCCAGACTGTCCCTGAGGGCGAGGGCGATGGCCGCCCCCGCAGCGCCGATGACGGCAACGATCGTCCCCATGTTGACGCCCAGCGTATCCAGGCAGGCCGCGATGATCACGATGATGCAGATCACCTTGACCACATTGAGGATGAAGGCGTTGAGCATCTCGTCCAGCGAATCCAGTTTTTTCAGAACGCCCCGCATGATCTTCATCAGGATCATGGACGCCGCCATGCCCACCAGAATGATCAGGGCCAGCCGGATCAGGGTGGCCCAGGGCTCGCCGATGGTCAGACCAAAGATAACAAACTCATTATCCAGCTTCGGCAGTTCAGTGATCGGGTCATTCATCTCTTTTCTCTCTTTCTGTGTCTATCTTCTGATTCCTTCCTGCCAGCCGCGCGATCCCGCCTGCGATCACTTCCGCCGCCAGGCAGGTGACCCCGGTGAGGGCTCCCAGGGAAGCGTATGCGCCCGGCTCCATGGGTCCGCTGCCGGAGATCAGATCTGCAGCAAGCAAAAACAGGCAGACTCCCAGAAAAGCAGCTGGCGCCAGGAGCCACTTCATCGGTGACCGGCTCCTCCAGCCATACCAAACTCCGTTCACCGCTCCGGCCAGCGGGAACAGAAACATGAAAATGATCAGACTGGCGAAGATGGCATATCCCGTGTCGGTGGAATTCGATGCGCCGGCAAAGAGCAGGATGCCCATGATCACCATCAGGACCGCGAATAGGATAGGCCAGTGTTTTCTGATCATGTCGATACCTCCAGGACTATTATAGCATCGTGTGATATAATT